>JANNDZ010000022.1:0-3152 GCA_031378395.1 Pseudanabaena sp. OTE_75_metabat_487_sub | reverse complement strand
CCAAAACCATGACCGATTGGCAAATCGCCGCCGAATTTGAAGACATTCTCTATCACAAAGCCGATGGAATGGCAAAAATTACAATTAACCGTCCCCAAGTTCGTAATGCTTTTCGGCCTAAAACGATTACAGAAATGATCGCGGCTTTTACTGATGCAAGAGAAGATGTCGAGATAGGTGTAGTCTTGCTAACTGGTGCAGGACCAGCAACCGATGGTAAATACGCTTTTTGTTCAGGGGGAGATCAGAAAGTGCGTGGTGATGGTGGTTATATCTCTGAGTCTGGCGTACCGCGCTTAAATGTACTCGATTTGCAACGTTTAATTCGCACCATGCCTCAGCCTGTGATTGCTTTAGTTGCAGGTTATGCGATCGGTGGTGGACATGTGTTGCATGTTGTCTGCGACCTAACTATTGCTGCCGATAATGCAATCTTTGGGCAGACTGGGCCAATGGTTGGTAGTTTTGATGGTGGTTTTGGGGCTTCCTATTTGGCGCGATTAGTTGGTCAGAAAAAGGCAAGGGAAATTTGGTATCTATGCCGTCAATATGATGCTCAGGAAGCTCTTGATATGGGCTTAGTAAATAAGGTTGTACCAGTGGAGCAGTTAGAAACCGAAGGTATCCAATGGGCGCAGGAAATTTTAGATAAAAGTCCCTTGGCGATTCGTTGTCTTAAGTCTGCTTTTAACGCTGATTGTGATGGCCAAGCAGGTATTCAAGAGTTGGCGGGGAATGCAACGCTGTTGTTCTATATGACTCAGGAAGCGCAAGAGGGTAAGCAAGCATTTCTAGAAAAACGCAAACCTAATTTTCGTCAATATCCCAAATTGCCATAAGGGAGGGACGTGCGGTTAAATAATGTACCAAAAAAGTAAATCCGAAAATATGAGGCTCCGTTAATTTAGTAGTACTTTATTTTCTTGCCCGTCCCTAAACGATATTCCCTAATACCAAAACACAAAATGGTGTAGCCATTTCGCGCTTTTAAGACCCTTACAGGATTTGGTTTTTAATTCACAGAAGTGTCATCACACGTTTATGAACTGGTATAAACCCAAAAACGGGAATTGGCACTTCTCGTTTTTGGGTTTAGGGTTATCAGTAGATAAGGCGATCGCGATACACTTGATAAATTATGATCAATTAGCAAAAAATTAATCAAGTTTTATGTCGGAAGCCATTCTTCTCAATACTTTTTTCTGGGCAGCCATTGTGCTCATGGCGATCGCTACTAGTGGCGTTGGTTATCTCACTTATCTAGAATGGCAAGATCGTCGCCGTCGTGGAGGAAAAAGTTAAACCACTCGTACATCCGATCTTCGAGCCAAGGCGTATGCCACGCTAAACCCAAGTTAATTGTTTCCACAAAATTTTCAGGCAAATCACTATCATTAATCGCCACGCAAAACCGAAAGGTCGTGACCTTTTCCCATTGCTTTAAATGTTTGAATACACGGACGATCGCCTGACGATAGGGATGATTTGGCTGTTCATACCAATCATCGGAAATTTCATTGGAGCGATCAAATCCTAAATGTACAATTGAGAGCTTACTGGAAAACTCTTTGGCTAATAGGTTTGGATCTTGCGTATCAGCATTAGCAAACAAACTTGCAAAAGCTATAGAAGTTTCCTCTTGCAGTAATAGATCATTAGCTGAAGCGACTTCCCGTAATTGATCAAACCATTCATGCGGCTTATGATCTGTCCAACGAATCCCAAGGGTGATTAGTTTAGTCTTCAAGAGCAAATGCCCTAACTTTTCCGCCTTGGTTTCGAGATAACGCAAGTTATGCTCATTAGTTTCGATTAGTAAAGGCAAGCGTCCAACAACTTCAATATCAAAACCTTTAAGTCCTGCTAGTTTACGAGGGTTATTAGTAATTAAGCGCATTTTCTTAATGCCCAGATCATGCAAAATTTGCGCCCCAACTCCATAGGTACGCAAATCAGCTCCAAACCCTAGCTTTTCGTTGGCTTCAACTGTATCTAATCCACCATCTTGCAAGTTATAGGCTTTGATTTTATTAATTAACCCAATGCCACGACCTTCTTGGCGCAAGTAAACAACTACTCCCCAATTAGCAAACTCGATCATCTTTAAGGCACTTTGCAACTGTCCACGACAATCACAACGTAGCGATCCGAGCGCGTCACCTGTCAGACACTCAGAATGTACTCGCACTAAGACTTCATTTTCAGGAAAGTCCTGTAGATCGCCTTTGACGATCGCAAGATGCTCAGTATTATCGAGGGTATTACGATAGGCATAAACCTTAAAGTTTCCAAATAACGAAGGCAAGTTGGCAATTGCTTCTCTCTGCACAAAACGGTCATGAGCTAGCCGATAACTAATTAGATCGGCAATGCTGATTAATTTCAAGTTATGTAATTTTGCATATTCAATCAGTTCAGGTAGCCGAGCCATTGAGCCGTCATCATTTTGGATCTCACAAATCACACCTGCGGGATATAGTCCCGACATTTGCGACAAATCCACTGCCGCCTCAGTATGCCCAGCTCTCTTGAGTACGCCGCCATCCTTTGCCCTGAGAGGAAAAATATGGCCAGGGCGACGCAGATCATTGGGACGAGTATTTGGATTGATCGCCGATTGAATTGTGCGCGATCGATCCTCCGCCGAAATTCCTGTTGATGTACCTTCTACAGCATCAATACTGACAGTGAAGGCAGTTTGTTGGCTGTCTGTATTGCGATCAACCATCAATGGGAGATCTAAGCAATCGAGGCGATCGCCTGTCATCGCTAGACAGATCAGACCTCGCGCTTTCACTGCCATAAAATTCACCATTTCAGGGGTGGCAAATTGGGCTGCCCCAATCAAATCGCCTTCGTTTTCACGGTTTTCATCATCGACAACGATAATGAGACGACCAGATTTGAGGTCATTTAGAGCATCAGGAATAGAGTCAAATTGAAACTTAGTCAAGGCTTACTGTCAGGCATTCAAGCTATTTATATCCATCATATAGCAATCTCTATATTGCTTAGGGATGAGCGGCAAAATAAAGTACCATCAAAGAGGGAGAATCGTAATATCCCATTTGGGTAATAATTGGGAAGGAAACCAGAAATCTTTATACTGCTGTAAATCATCAGAGGCAACTTTAATTTTCTTCTCGTAGGTA
>JANNDZ010000005.1:0-1722 GCA_031378395.1 Pseudanabaena sp. OTE_75_metabat_487_sub | reverse complement strand
GGTTGGTCTTCATTTGCTCAAAGGGGTGGATCGAGAAAGCTTGATTCAAGCTCAGATTACTCTCCCGAATGGTCAGAAAAATGGGGAATTTCTTTGAATATTTTCAGGAAAAGTGCTTGATGAGTGAAATCGAGGAATTTGATATCAAAGACTGGGTTGAAGACGCACCAACTACTAGGAGTAATGAGAAGGAGCTTCGTCAGGCTGTACATACTATCTTGTCGGCAATTGCTTCAGATAGTAATTTAAAAGCAAACATGATTTTGAAAGGAGGCATTTTATTAGCGATTAGATATAAAAGTCATCGCTTTACAACAGATATCGACTTTTCTACGGAGAAACCACGCGGTGGAGAGATTACTGAAGATGGCGTTCGTAAATCTTTGGATAGTAGCCTAGCCCAGATGGTTGAGGAATTAGATTATGGTTTAGATTGTCGTGTACAAAGTAGTAAGTTACAGCCAAAGCCAAAAGATCGTAAATTTACATATCCATCAATTAAGATGACAGTAGGATATGCATATAAAGGAACATCTCAGCATAAGCGATTATTATCTTTGAAATCACTGAATATCGTATCAATTGATTATAGTTTGAATGAAGCAACTCCAAATATTGAGGATTTAAAGCTAAATCTTGAAGATGGCATTTTGGCTTATTCACTAACAGACTTAATAGCCGAAAAATATCGCTCATTATTACAGCAAGTTTCTAGAAATAGAACTCGTAGACAAGATGTTTATGACTTAAACTTACTAATCGAAAGATTTGGGGATATTGATAATTTTGAAAGAAGCAAAATCTTGAATTCCTTAATTATTAAATCGAAGGCAAGATTAAAGATTGCGCCAGATATAAATTCATTTGAAGACCCAGAGTTAAAATCCAGAGCTAAAAAAGACTATCCATCACTTAAAAATGAGATAGAGGGTGAGCTTCCAGACTTTGATGAGTTATTTCAAAAAGTCGCCGATTTTTACAGATCATTGCCATGGGCCTAACTATATTAGAAAGTGAGTTGCATTTCATTAACCATCTCTACAAAGCCTCATCATCTGAATCTGCTGGTCGCTGCCGTCGCGTCCATGAACCGCCAACACGTTCACGAACAGCTTGCCAACCTGGAGGAAGATCCGCTACTTCGAGAACTGTCGGGTCGAGATGAGTAATATCTTCCAGACACACAATCTTCCCGTCAGCAACTGATGCGTCGGAAATTCCAATAAACTGCCAACCGTGATCTTCAGCATCATGAGACACTAAAAGAATCGGCTCTGTGCCATCCAAAACTTGTCTCATCGTAAGTGTGGCGCAATTCCGAGGTTGGTCGAACGGCCAAGTATTTGTCGATTTCTTGTTCACTTTGTATTTAGACAGAAAGTTGTAGCTATTATTTACCTGTTGTAATTGCGCCCAACCGATCGCCAAAAGGAAAAAATCTAATAGTTGCTTTGCCAATCACATTTTCCTTGGGCAGAAATCCCCAAATGTGCGAATCATTACTGTGATTGCGATTGTCGCCCATCATCCAATAATAACCTTTGGGAACAGTCACAGGACGCATCATATATTTGGGTGATTCCGCAATATATGGCTCATCGAGAGGCTCGTCATTGCGATAGACTTTGCCACCACGTACCGCAATGCGATCGCCTTCGATACCAATCAAGCGCTTGATATAAGCTTTAGTATTATCCTCAATAGCAGGGGACTTAGGCGGAT
>JANNDZ010000948.1:0-6930 GCA_031378395.1 Pseudanabaena sp. OTE_75_metabat_487_sub | reverse complement strand
GTTTACGACTAAAGTTGCTCGACCGCAGAGCGTTGATTGCATCCCTAGGTTTTGGAATTGCGATCGCCATTGGCAATATTTTTGCTAATCCAGCACCAGTGCATAGTGCTGAACAAATTCGCTTTTGGTATGCCCCTTTTGGTGAATTTACAATCTACGTTAGTGATTTAGAAAAATTTGCGAAAGAAGGGAAACTAACCAAGCGCTTAGAGTTCTATCTAGAAAGATTATCGCCTCAACAACAAACTCAACTTCGTGAAGCCCTAACCACCCGCTATAGCCTCAGCCATACTACAGCAGCTCAATTTTCCTATTCTCCCATTGGCGAGATTTTATTACGGCGCTTAGGTAGGATTTTGCAGATGACTCCTGAGCTAAATGGGTTCTCGGCATTGCGAGCTTCGATGATTCTCTCTGCACACAGTGAGGAAGGACTCAGCATTCTTAATCTATTACGACGATATCCCGTCCCAGTTATCTATTTAGACTTGCCTCGCGGACTTCAGGCTTATGCAGAAGTCTCACAATTGCTCTATAAGAAGGAACAAGCGATCGCTGCAATCGAAAAGCAAGCGATCGCAGAATCTCAAAACAATCGGAATAAGAATAAAGCCCTAGTAGACCCTCAAAAAGATCTGCGAGTTGCTGGAGAAGTGAAATGGACTAAAGAGCAATTTACCTATTTGCAACGCGATCGCAATGTCAAAATATCTGCGGATATATACATCCCTCAAGGATTAGCAGCTCCAGCACCGCTAATTGTGATTTCTCACGGATTAGCTTCTAATCCCGATACTTTGCAATATTTATCACAGCACCTTGTTTCTCATGGATTTGCTGTGGCTGCCTTAGAGCATCCTAAAACAGGTAGTCGTGACTTTGCGGCGTTCCTATCTGGCTTGAGCAAAGCGCCACAGACCGAAGAAGCAGTGCAACGCCCCTATGATGTGAAATATTTACTAGATGCATTGGCGCAAAAGGTTAAAACTGATCCCCAATGGCGCGATCGCTTCAATCCAGAGCAAGTAGGCTTAGTTGGGCACTCACTCGGTGGCTATACTGTTTTGACTTTGGGAGGTGCTCAACTTAACTTCAATCAAATCAATAAAGAATGCAGCATTCCCGAACCCAATGTCTCTTCTTTTAATGTGTCTAAGATTCTGCAATGTCGCTTTAGCTCTTTGGATGCTAATAATATCAATCTCAGCGATCGCCGAGTCAAAGCTGTACTAGCTCTAAATCCCCTTGGCGGTAGCACGCTTTTAGGGAAAGAGGGTATGCAAACTATTCAGATTCCTATTGCCATCTTTGCTAGTGGAGATGATTTATTTACGCCTGCGGTTCCTGAACAGTTTTTCCCATTTGTGTGGTTAGCTAGTTCTAATAAGTATTTAGTAACTTTCCCGAAAGGAACGCATTTTTCATTTTTAGAAAGAAGCGATCGCGGTGTGTTGGTAGTTCCAATAACCATATTAGGTGAAAAGCCAGAATTTACCCATCCCTATACCAAGGCGTTAAGCCTTGCTTTTTTTCAAACACATCTCCATAACCGCCCTGAATTTGGGGCTTATCTCAATAACTCTTATGTGCAGGCGATCGCATCTCCTAGATTCCCAGCCTCATTGACTACCAATTTCTCAGAAGCTCAACTGCTGCAATCACTAGGAGATTCGCCATAGCATAGCTATAATGCACACCCAAACCCGTAAGGTTGCGCCCCTGCGGGGCGCAACCTTACGGGTTTAGATAATTCTAAAGTGGAATATATTAGGGCTTAGTTTTTTGCTTTTCTAAAGCCTTCATTGCATCATCAATATTTGCAAGTAGTTCTAGCGCACCTTTGCGATCGCCCAGTTGCTTTTTCAGCATCAAAGACTCACGATAAGCATCAATTGCTTTTTGATATTGCTCAATTGCAAAATAAGAATTACCCAGATTGGATAATAAAATTGCTAGATCTGAAGGAAGATTTAGTTTTTTAAAGATCGCTATACTTTCTTGAAAACTTGCGATCGCTTGCTGATAGTTAGCTAAAGCAAAGTAGGAACTTCCTAAAGCCCAGAGGATAGTCCCTTGCATTTCTAGATCTCTTTCACTTTTATAAATAGACAGACTTTCTTGATAGTTATCAATCGCTTGTTGATACTTCCCTTGTGCATAGTAAGCTTCACCTAGGCTGTAAAGTAAATGATTTTTAGTAAAAGCAACTGATTTGACGTTATCTTTGTTGTTTTTATCATAGTATTTTGCAATGTCTAAGGAGCGAGTATAGTAATCAATTGATAATGCATACTGTTTTAAGTTGCTATAAGATCGACCAATAGATTTATATAAACTATATAGTCCGTAATTTTGCATTCCGATAGCTGGCTTTAGAACTGGCGACTCAAATTTTAAAGCTTGTTGATAAAAATCAAGTGCTTTTTGATATTGACCTAGCTCATCATAGATATCTCCTATATTGGTTAATGCCGTTTCTTGTCTCTCTAAATCCCCAGTCTGCTGTGCAAGCAATAAAATTTGTTGGTGGTATTTAATTCCTTGCTCACTGCCGATCAAATCTTTATAGTTTGAAGTTAATTTATACAGGATATAAAATGTATTTGGAACATCTTTTATTTGCGAGAAAATATCTAAAGATCTCTGACAATATTTAAGCGATAGTTGCTTTTCTGCCGTCTGGCTTAAAGATAACTTAATCGAATAGTCAAATGGAAATTCATGCAAAACACAAAGTTCTTTTAACGCAAAAGCTTCGCCTTTACGATCGCCGATTTGCTTCGCGATCGCTATTGATTGCTGGTGAAAAGCTGAGGCTTTCTTCAAGTACTCATCACTGTCATCAGCGAAACCGAGATATCTAATAATTCTGCCTTCTAATTGGCGATCGCCTATTTTGTTGGAGATGACTAAAGCTTGCTTATAATTTTCAATAGCCTTAATAGTTTGGTCACCGAAAATATGGTGAGCAATACCCAATCCAAGAAGGGATTCGGCTTCAATTCTTTGATCGCCTATTTTTTTAGCGATCGCTAGCGCTTGCTTGAAACATTTTTCCGCATCAGATCCAAAGAAATTATCGAAATGTTCATAACCAATGTTGTCTTCAGAAATTCGTTGTCTTCGGAAATTAAATTCTTGTTCATTGTAGGAAATACCTTTCCCATTAAGAGCCTCAGCTTCACCCTGAAGATTTTTTAACTGTTGATAAATAGTTAAAGCCTGTTGATAGGTTTTAAACGCTTTTAGGTATTGTCTGGTCTCAAGATGTTGCTTCGCTTGCTTCAGCAAATTATCAGCCTGAGATTTCTGATCTTGAGTTGTTGATTGCGCCCATGCTGCACTTTTGCTCTCAAGAATTAGCATGGAAGCACTCGATAAAGAAACCAACAGTAGCAATGAAAATGCGATCGCCGAAGTTAATTTTGTATACATAGCAATTTACTTGTTTCTAGGCTAAAAAAACGAGATGCTATTTCTGTAACCTTTTGAGTTCATCTTGTAAAGCTTGAACTTTGCTTTTGAGAGAATCCACATCGCTTACAGTTTGATTAGAATCACCATCTTCCTCATCATCAATTGAGATCGTGCGTGGGGCATCTTTGCTGCTAGGATTTGAAGCACTCTCACCAATCGGCTTTTGAGAGTTGCGCACAAGATCATCAACAAATCTCTTTGCTTCTTCGGTGGTCATTTCTCCACGCTCAACTAGTTCTTCGGCTAACTTGCTAGCCTGTGTGCGAAGTTCACCAATGGTTTCGCCTGCTTTTTCACCTGCAACAGTCGCCAAGCCTAGACCTAGATAAAATGCTTTTTGGACGATGCCACCAAATGGATTCATTGCCAATACTCCATAAAATTTTATGATAGTCGTTGTGAGTAGTACTTTGCACTGCTCACAATGACTATCATATCTCGATATTATGAAATTTCCCAACTGGCTATCACAACGAGCTATTCAGAAAAAAAATGCGATCGCACTGATATTTAAATCAGGTATTAATAGCGAATCAGAACATTGGACATACTCACAATTAAAAGCTGATGTTAATCAATGGGTAGATTATTTACAAGCATTGGGAATCAAAGCAGGCGATCGCATTGGATTGTTACTTACCAATCATCCGAGATATATCATGATTGTTCATGCTTTAGTCAAGTGTGAAGCTATAGCAGTTTTCCTCAATATTCGCCTCACTACTGAAGAATTGCGTTGGCAGATAGAAAATAGTCAAGCTAAATATTTGCTTTGTGATGAGCTTACTAAATCAACTGTAAACAATCTGAATAAACAAATCGATCATTTAATCATTTCTGAAATATCTAGTTTTTCTCTGCTAAATTTTCAATTAAATGGCTGTAAGCCTTGCAGCGAAAGTATAGATCTGGAAAATACACAGGGTATTTTCTATACATCGGGAACAACGGGTAAGCCCAAGGCAGTTCCATTAACTTATAGCAATCATTTCCATAGCGCGATCGCATCGGCTTTAAATATAGGTATAGAGCCAAATGATAACTGGCTGCTCTGTATGCCATTGTTTCATGTGGGCGGATTGGCGATCGCATGGCGGAGTGTGATTAATGGAACGAAGATTACGCTTTTACCAAAATTTGATGAGCAGGAAGTCTTAGATGCGATCGCCATTGAGAAAGTGACAATGATTTCCCTTGTACCAACGATGCTAAGCCGTCTGTTAGAACATGCTCAATGGCAAAACCTTCAGAAATTACGCGCGATTTTATTGGGCGGTGCACCTGCGAGTCCAGAACTAATTAGGCAATGCCTGCAATTGAATTTGCCAATAAGCCCTACCTATGGCATGACTGAAACAGCCTCACAAATAACTACGCTTTCACCTTATGAAGTGGCTACTAAGATCGGTTCGTCAGGGTTACCACTTTTTGGCAATAAACTGTGGATCGTTGATGATAATCAGGAAGATATAGCTGTTGGTGCGATCGGGCAAATTCTCGTTCAAGGTGCAAGTGTAATGAATGGTTATCTCAATCAGCCTGAGAATAATATTCAAGATGGTTGGTTGCATACGGGCGATTTAGGATATCTCGATCGCGATGGCTATCTCTATGTCGTCAGTCGTCGTTCTGATTTGATTATTAGTGGTGGCGAAAATATTTATCCATCTGAGATTGAATCAATTTTATTAACCCATCCTGCGATCTTAGAGGCTTGTGTTGTTGGTATAAGCGATCGCGAGTGGGGGGGAATAGTTGTAGCGGTAATTGTGACTGAAGCTCAATTATCACTGACAGAAATTAGAGGCTTTTGCGAACAGAAATCCTTAGCACGATACAAATTGCCCAAGTCTATCTATATTTGGGAGGCTCTGCCCAAAACTGCTTATGGCAAATTGTTGCGTCAAGAAATTCGCGACCGCATCGAGCAGTTATAGCGATCGCGCTACAATGTCACATAGAAACAGCAACAGTCTTTTACTCTCTAGCAACATGAAACAAGATTCTGAAACTTCCAATTCACAATCGATGAATCTTCCTCCTGGGAAGTTAGGATTACCAATCCTTGGACAAACTTTGCAGTTTCTCTTCGATCGCAAATTTGCGGAGAAACAATATGCTAAGTATGGTGCGATCTCCAAAACCAACTTGCTCGGTAGACCGACAGTATTGATGATTGGCTCTGAAGCTGCGGAATTTGTATTATCTAGTCATATGGATTGCTTCTCATGGAAAGAAGGTTGGCCAGACAATTTCAAAATGCTGCTAGGCGAATCACTATTTTTGCAAGATGGCGAAGAACATCGCCGCAATCGCCGTCTGATGATGCCAGCCTTTCA
The DNA here is from genome assembly GCA_031378395.1 of Pseudanabaena sp. OTE_75_metabat_487_sub. Classification (GTDB taxonomy): domain Bacteria; phylum Cyanobacteriota; class Cyanobacteriia; order Pseudanabaenales; family Pseudanabaenaceae; genus Pseudanabaena. Next base: position 1,114 of record JANNDZ010000948.1, on the reverse strand, counting down.
TGGACAGGCTCTAACTGGTTATTTCTCGACGATGGAGGCAATCACAGAGCGATATTTGGCTAAATGGATAGAGCAAGGACAATTTAATTGGTTCGATCAATTTAAGCAACTTACCTTTGAGATTGCCAGTCAGCTTTTGATTGGCGCAAATGCTGGCGATGATGTGGAAAGACTGAGTAAATTATTCACAACTTTAACCAATGGTTTATTTGCGATCGCGCCCTTCGATTTGCCTTTTACAACCTTGGGTAAAGCGCTGAAAGCACGCGATCGCCTATTGCAACATCTTACTCAAGTCGTACAGGAGCGTCAACAACATCCCACTAATGACGTGTTGAGTATGTTGGTACAAGCGCAAGATGAAGATGGCGGGCGCTTTAATCTAGAAGAATTGAAAGCACAGGCGATGCTGATGCTATTTGCTGGACATGAGACTACCACCTCGATGCTAACTTGGTTTTGCCTAGAATTAGGTCGTCATCCTCAAGTCTTAGAACGCGCTCGACAAGAACAAATAGCTCTAGCCCAAACAGGTAAGTTAAATCTCGAACAAATCGGACAAATGCCCTATCTCGATCAAATTTTTCAAGAGATTGAGCGGTTACGCCCGCCTGTGGGCGGTGGATTTCGAGGCGTAGTCAAGCCATTTGACTTTAATGGTTATCGTGTTCCTAAAGGTTGGCTAGTTCTCTATTCGATTATGATTACCCATAAACAAACAGATATTTATCCCAATCCTGATACGTTTGATCCTGATCGCTTTAGTAGCGATCGCCAAGAATATAAACAGAAACCCTTCAGTCTGATTGGGTTTGGTGGTGGTGCAAGAATTTGCATTGGGATTGCATTTGCAAAGCTAGAAATGAAAATTATTGCTGCTCATTTATTACGCAACTACCAATGGGAAATCTTACCTTCTCAAAACTTAGAGCCATTCCCAATTCCCACTCTTCGCCCAAAAGATGGGCTAAGAGTAAAGTTTCAACCATTAACATAATTAAAATAAAAGGTGGCGCTAAGCGCCACCTTTTATTTTGCAGCCTACATTCGATAGGAGATCTGGACAAAAAATATTGACCACCAAGAGAATGCGGTTTGTAGGGGCGGGTTTTGC
>JANNDZ010000940.1:0-2154 GCA_031378395.1 Pseudanabaena sp. OTE_75_metabat_487_sub | reverse complement strand
CCAAAACCCTTCAATCTTGCGAATGATTTCAATTCCCTGTTCCATGAATCCTTTCATAACTCAATCCCCCTAACGAATGAAAAAAGCTTAGAACTTCAAGAAATTAATATGCGATCGCTCAGTTTCTCAGAGTATTAAAATGTTAAACTAATCCTTGAAGATAACAAATAATCTGTATTTCAAACTAACAAATAACGTTGGAAATTTAACTCTCAGTAATAAGTAATTTAAATTTAAGTGGATCTTTCAAAAAAGTATTAAATATTCTGAATTTTGATGGTTATTAGTCTCTTTAGTTGTAGCCATCCATAAATTTTTGAGATTGTGATATCTCTATATCCAATCAATTCAGGACGTAAGACGCAAAAAGGATTGTGGCGTTTAGTGCCGCAATCCTTTTTGCGTCTTATCAGCAATTCTCATTAAGAAACAAATTTGTGGATTCGTATCGCTAATGGCGCTGCGAATCCACAAATTTGTTTTGATTAAATTCCGCTAACAGTAAACTTTAATCAAAACAAATTTTGAAAATGAAAATAGCTGGGGTTTCATATCCCATCTACTTCTTTCCCACTAAAGAAATAGGGATATAAAACCAAGAAATAACGTTGCAGGGCTTGGCCCCGCAACGTTATTTCTTGACTGTGAAGGGATTAATATCTTTAATCAAGAAATTAATCTTTAAATAGTGAGAACCGTTAGATGCTAAGCCTAGATCCAAGTAATATGCAATCTATAGTAAATTTACATGTGATAATCTTAATTAATTGAGGATTTGCAAGTTTTTATAGTGATAGGTAAAAAGTGCTAGCAAGGGTTTGGAGCGCAGCAATCTTAGGTATCGATGCCATCCAAGTGGGTGTGGAGGTAGACGTATCAGGAGGATTGCCTGGAATTACCTTGGTGGGATTGCCCGATACCGCAGTTCAAGAAAGTCGAGAGCGGGTTAAGGCAGCAATCAAAAATGCGGGCTTTGCTTTTCCCATGCGCAAGATTGTGATTAATCTCACTCCAGCTGATCTGCGTAAAGAAGGCCCCATCTTTGATCTACCAATTAGCATTGGCATTTTAGCTGCCTCCGAACAGGTCGTTCCACAATTATTAGGCGATCACTTGTTCTTAGGTGAAGTTTCTCTTGACGGCTCACTTCGCCCCGTTTCTGGCGTATTACCGATCGCTGCTGCTGCTCAACGCTTAGGAATGATTGGGATTATTGTGCCGAAGGAGAACGCGCAAGAAGCAGCTTTAGTTAAAGGGCTTGCTGTGTATGGATTACAAAGTATTACCGAGGTGGGAGATTTCTTGGCAAATCCAGACAAATATCCGCCAGTAATTGCCAATCCCGATCTGAAATGGCATGAAAGTGAATTTAAACTGGATCTTAAGGATGTTAAAGGTCAACAGCATGCTCGTCGTGCTCTAGAAATTGCAGCAGCAGGTGGACATAATTTGATTTTTGTTGGTCCCCCTGGTTCTGGAAAAACTCTATTGGCTAGGCGCTTACCTAGCATTTTGCCGAATATGAACTTTGATGAAGCCCTAGAAGTAACCAGAATCCACTCCGTAGCTGGTTTATCAAAAGGTAAAGGACTCGTAAGCGATCGCCCATTTCGTAGCCCACATCATTCTGCTTCTGGCCCATCATTAGTTGGTGGTGGCAGCTTTCCGCGTCCTGGGGAGATAACACTAGCCACAAACGGCATCCTATTTTTGGACGAGCTGACTGAGTTTAAGCGGGACGTACTGGAATTTTTGAGACAACCCTTAGAAGATGGATTTGTGTGTATTTCGCGCACACGTCAATCCGTAACTTTTCCAGCGCAGTTTACGCTTGTCGCCAGTACCAACCCTTGCCAGTGTGGTTATTACGGTGATTCTGTCCAGCCTTGTACTTGTACACCGCGTCAGCGTGAACAGTATTGGGCAAAATTATCGGGACCACTAATGGATCGGATCGACTTACAGGTAACTGTGGCAAGATTGAAGCCTGAAGAAATGACGCGATCGCCTTCAGGCGAAGACTCTAGTGCCGTTAAAGAACGAGTTCAAGCATCGCGTAAAATCCAACAAAATCGATTTGAACAGGAAGCAAGAGTTAATTGCAATGCTCAGATGCAATCCAGACATTTGCGCCAATGGTGTGAACTAGACACC
>JANNDZ010000931.1:0-1635 GCA_031378395.1 Pseudanabaena sp. OTE_75_metabat_487_sub | reverse complement strand
CCCTGATACTGATCTTAGTTGGCAGCTCCACACAATTATCGAAGGTCAAGAAATCAGACGTTCTCCTGCTTTGTTGTAACTATAGCAATCCGAAATCATTTGTAATTGGATAACGATTATCTGGGGCATTTTCAGATAAGTCAATTAAGCTATAACTCATTTCGGATTGCTATATATTATGACTTACGCAAAAATGTCCTGAAAGCCTTATTTTACTGTAGGGGCAATTCATGAATTGCCCCTACATCTGTTTCTTTTGCGTAATTCCTATATGTTAGCGATCGCTTTGCATTGATTTTTCGCTAAGGCGTTTTCAATTGAAATGCGGTGTACTTGCCACCCAATCCCTCGACAATCGTGCGAGTATTTGCAATCAACATCCCAGCATAGGTTTCAGCTTCACTACCTTTTGCACCCAAACCATCAGCATAGAGTTCGCGTTCCGAAACTTTGACATTAGCTTCCTTCGCAACAGTCGTAATCAATTTCGGATTGATCGATACTTCCGCAAAGATGGTGGGAACCTTGCTGGTTTTAATGACATCAACGAGTTCTTTAACTCTGGTTGGTGTTGGCTGCTCCTCAGTGCTAATTCCATTCAAAGCACCTTCAACGGGAATGCCATAGGCTTGCGCATAATAACCAAGAGCATCATGAGTTGTGACTAGCTTGCGTGAAGCTTCAGGAATTGTGGCAATTTGAGCTTTAATCCAAACATCAATTTGTTCGAGTTCGCTGACGATTTTGGCAGTATTTTTGGCATAAGTTTCTGCCTGATCGGGACGGATTGTACTTAAGCTTTTACTAATTGCCTGAGTGATTTTGATGCCATTCTGCGCATTGTTCCAAACATGGGGATCAACTTCTTTTGCAGCTTTTTTATCAGACTTTTCAGATTTAGCATCTTTTTTTTCTTCTTTATCATGAGCATGGTCATGTCCGTCTTCAGACATCAATGGACTTGGCACAGCGACCTCGTTAACCGCAACTTTGGGCGCTGTATTAGAACTTGCTTGAATTAATTTGATCAGACTTGGCTCAAAGTCATAACCACCATAGAGAACTAACTTTGCAGAGTCGGTCGCTTTACGATCATCGGGCTTAGGCTGATAAAGGTGAGGATCAGTACCCGCTTCAATCAGACATTTCAGGTCAATCGTATCGCCTGCAATTTGCTTAGCCAAAGAACATGCCACAGAGTTTGTCGCCACGACTAAAGGCAAGCTTTCAGTTTTTGCGGGCGTTGTGGCTGCGGGCGTTGTGGCTGCGGGCGTAGCTGCGGTGGTCGTAGTCGTCGCGGTGGGAGTGGTAACAGTACAAGCAGTAATACTGCTGGCGATCGCGATTACTAACGCCGCCGAATAAATTTTAAATCCTTGACTCGAAGATCTCTTGGAGCCTGCTTTTGAGGATAGTTTTGTAGATATCTTTAAGAGCATTTTTGTGCTTCGTCAAAATAATGATAATCGTTATCATAATACCTTTGAGCAAAATTAGTTTACTAACCATTACCGATCGTAAAGAATATCTCCTTAATGATTCAGAACCCAAGAAGAGAATGGGGGGGGCAAGCGCCCCCCATAAAGTATTGTGTTTTTTGTTATGAATAAAAACAAACTCAATTAGAGGAAAAAA
>JANNDZ010000298.1:0-2182 GCA_031378395.1 Pseudanabaena sp. OTE_75_metabat_487_sub | reverse complement strand
TTCGCTATCTGCGGTTGAAGTTGGAGCATGATAGTGAGAAACGATTGATTCATACTGCGCGAGGTGTTGGTTATTCGTTGCGGGAGTAGTATTCTGGTAAATGCGATCGCTTCGATCGTAGCAGGAACTGGCAGTAGTATCAATTAACTGGATTACACCATAGGCTATTTCTACAGCACTAAATGGATACTTTCAACAAGTATCTCAATAAAGTCAACAGCATCACCAACAAGCAACTCATCAATATTCCATCGACTTCCAATATTGAAAGTTGGATCTATGTCAGCTTCATGAGCGATTTTATTTCTTCGATCGACAATTGAGTTTAGCTGTTGCTTAATATCTTGCGCGGTAATATTTTTCGTGGGGGTACTCATTTTGGTAGCGACCTCCTCCCACAATTTCTTGCCTGATATGTATCTGATTGCATCAGCGATTTTGTCTGCCTGCTGAAAACTTTGATATCCTAAACGCTCCCTAATTTCACTTTCCAACCAAGAAGTATTATTGAGCTTATCCAGGATACTAACCGATAGTGTGGGAATTAAGGCTGAAATTGTGTGGGATTGCTGGAGAAAATCGTATCCTTGTGATTGCTGAAGTTCATATTCAAGCCAAGAGGCAATATCAATTGCAGTTAGTCTATCTTGACGTGCGCCACCCAATGACACTTGAAAGCGTGAAAAAGCTGATTGAGTTGCGTTGGCGGCAGATATTGGCTCAGGGCGGTTTCCTCGATGGATTTCTAACATTCCCAACGTCACAACTTCATGCACGTAATAATCTAATGCGCTGACAGCAAGAACTAAAGCAGCACGCAACATGTCTGATACATCAAGTGCGCCTATGGCTTGAGCTTTGACAGAGTTATGAAGTGCAATTAGATCTCTAACACGACCAATACTGATGCGAAATTGGTCAAACGCTGACTGCATAAGTGGAGCTTTCTGAACTTAGTGCGATGATTTTGTCTGCCAAATCGGAAAAAGTTTTTCTAAACTCTCTCTGTTTGTTCTGGTTGTTTTCCAGGACAATTCCTTTTTGATCCAATTGTTGAGCGGTTAACTCATAAACTGGAGTACTGTGCTCCTGAGATAAAGCAATCAAGCTATTAAAGTTTGAAATTTTTGCAAGAGATAAGTTGTCTTCAATTTGCCGATCTTTATAAAGCTGTTTTGGCAGCATCATATGGCTGTGGCTCAGGGTTGGAATAAGTTTGTCAGTGACAGCTTTCTCAATCTTCTCAATCCACGTTTGAAATGCAGCAGTTTCCTTTCCTCTAATTATCCGATAGTTTTGAACAATCGTTCCTAAAAAACGCACGTCAACCGCAGGAAAAGGATAATTAGCATCTCTTAGGATTTGAAGTGAACTTGCTGACTTAGCCCAAGCACGCCATCTTGGTAGTACTTTAGCCAAAGAATCAATTGCCATCACAGAGAAAAAATCAGCAGTAGTAGGTACTAAAAAGAAATCACTGATCATTAGTAGATTCTGGTTGATTGAGCCTAAGCTAGGACTCATATCAATCAAAATATAGTCTGCATTTAGCTTAGATGCTGTTTTCTCAAGCAAATCATTGATAGCACCTGGCAAGTTTCTCAGAGCTTGAAGCGATCCACTCAGCTCTTGAGCAATACCTAGTTGTACTTCATACTCTGCGAAACCAACATGTCCAGGCAACAGAAATAAACCCTCCCGACCTTTTACTGGAATACAATCAACGGCTTCAATCGATCTTGGTTGAGACTCAAATGCCGGAGCCAAGCCCGTCTTTATATTTGATGTCGTATTATAGATTTCTTGAATTCTTGCCTCGTCATCCTCCGTTTCTTCTCCCAAAACCATGCCAGTGAGATTACATTGAGGATCGCTATCTACAAGAATCACTCTTTTTCCTTTTGAAGCAAGCATCCAACCCAAATTAAAGGTAGTCGTGGTCTTGCTCACTCCACCCTTGTGATTGAATAGGGCAATTTTTTGAACCATCGTAATCAAGCCTTCTTATAAGTATTGCGATTGCTGGTCACTCGGATCAAAATTGAAAAGGCGAGACAATCTTTAACCTTTCACCTTCAGTATAGCGTGAAGCTCTCTTACCAAAGGCTTTACTGCCAAAAGAGATTGGTACCTGAGCGATAATCACAGGGACTACGATCGATCGAACCCTTGCATAACACCA
>JANNDZ010000889.1:0-7917 GCA_031378395.1 Pseudanabaena sp. OTE_75_metabat_487_sub | reverse complement strand
TGTCCCGAACCTATAGGTAGATTCTTACGCGTTACTCACCCGTCCGCCACTAAGTCCGAAGACTTCGTTCGACTTGCATGTGTTAAGCATACCGCCAGCGTTCATCCTGAGCCAGGATCAAACTCTCCATGGTGTCTTTATACTTTCAGAATTGCTTCCTACTTTTCTAAAGCGTTTTTCCTTTCGGATGGGTTTGACTTTTTTAAGCTTTTCGCTTATCCTGTCGGATAGCTAGTTATCTTTCAATAATCTAGTCTTTTTTGTTTCTTTTGACGAGGTTTATTGGTTTACTAAAGCTTTCAAACTATTTGGTTGTCTAGGTTCTTGGCACTCCCTTTCAGGTCGGGTTCGCTTCGCTTTCGCTCGTCTCTCCCTTCAGCGCTTTACTAAGTTAGCTTGCTTACAATAGTTTGTCAAGCCTTTTTTTGGATTTGTTCTGAGAAGAATTTAGATTGTCTCCTCTATTCCTTGCGGAATAAACGTTGTAGGCTCTAAAAAAGTTTTAGGATTTAGGCAATGCTGCCTCAATAGATTTAGTCACAAGTGCTTGTACTGCTTCTACACCTTCCCAGCCTCTGATCTCGGTAGCCTTCTTTTCTAGGTTTTTATAAGAACGGAAAAACTCGGCAATTTCTTCGAGTCGGTGGGGATGAATATCGGCAAGAGTTTTGACATTTGCATATCGAGGATCTTTGTCGGGGACACAAAGGATTTTTTCGTCGCGATCGCCACCATCGATCATGATTAGCATCCCAATGGGACGGGCGGGGATAACACAACCAGGAAATGTGGGTTGATCCATGATTACCATGCCATCTAGGGGGTCGCCATCGTCAGCAAGAGTGTTGGGGACGAAACCATAGTCATAGGGATATTGGACTGAGGAGTAAAGGACACGATCAAGCGCGAAGGCGTTGAGGTCTTTGTCAAATTCATATTTATTTTTGCTGCCTGCAGGAATTTCGATTAGGACATTGAGGATGCCTGCTTTTGGTTGTGGGGGAATACGTGATAAGTCCATTAGTAACTCCTTATGTTTAGTTTTTGGGCTTTTATTGTTTTTTGTACAGATGCTAGTCGCCTAGGCGATCGCAGGCTGCCTAGAAAAAGTATAGCGATCGCAAGTACCGTTAAGACATAAAACATTGCCTTTAAAGGTTAATTAGTTAAGCTGATATTCACGTTAAAGAAAGTATGCTTTACTGTGATGCATGTGAAGTGTGAGGATGTGCATGGTTTTGCAGCAAGAAGCTCGGTTCCCTATTGGTGTGTTTGATAGCGGGGTTGGGGGACTTACGGTTTTACAGGAAGTTCATCGCCAATTGCCTAATGAATCTGTGGTTTATTTCGGTGATACGGCAAGATTGCCCTACGGAAAGAGATCAGCTTCGGAAATCATTGAGTATGTATATGAGATTTTGTACTGGATGCAGTCTGAGCAAGTCAAGATGGCAATCATGGCTTGTAATACCAGTTCGGCATTGGCGCTAGATATAGTACGAAAAGATTTTAATTTACCAATTTTGGGTTTGATTTTGCCTGGGGCGCGAGCAGCTGTGGGTAAAGGCAAACGGATTGGGGTAATTGCCACAACTGCGACTGTAAGGAGTGAAGCCTATGTAAGGGCGATTTGTGAGAGCGATCCCCAAGCACAGGTTTTTCAAGTAGATTGCCCTGAATTTGTACCTTTGATTGAGTCCGATCGCATTCATGATCCCTACACAGTGCAAGTAGCAAGGGAATATTTACAGCCGCTGATCGAAGCAAATATTGATACTTTGGTTTTAGGATGTACGCATTATCCCCACTTGTCAGGAGTTTTACGTCAAATTTTGCCGTCGCATGTGGCTTTGGTAAATCCTGCTTCTTATGTGGTAAAGGCTGCAAGTCAAGAATTAGATCTGATGGGTTTGAGATGTCTAGATAATCGTAGCGATCGCGCTCAAACCAGATTTTTTGTGAGTGGGGAACCAGATCGGTTTGCTCAAGTTTCGCGCCGCTGGTTAGGAAAGTTACCTTTGGTGGAAAAAGTTTCTCTATCTCCTGTAGAATTGCTGTCTTGAAGTACATCGACATAATTAAAAACAAAAAATGTACCGCCCGCTGTGCGGGCAGTACATTTTTTAGGTTTTTAAGTTTAACTTAGCGACTTAAAGCTTTAGCTTAGAGCTCTCTAGTCAATTTGATGGGAGTAATCTTTTGAATCAACGTTACAAACGATATCTACCGCTAGTTTTGGGCTTTACAGCTGTATGCATGAGTACACAAGCTGTTAATGCCCAAGTTGATTTTGATTTGCCACTGCAAGATACCAACCTCCAAGCACAACTACCATCTTCGATTCAGCAGCTACAGCTCCGCAATGTTCAAGTTAGTGCTGATGGATTAGTTTTACAGATCAATGGCATTCCCAAGATGAGTGCATCGCGGGTGGCTAGTCCCGATCGCATTATTTTAGATTTACAGACCACAGAGGTTGCGCCATGGATACACAACTCTCTAATAGCTGTGAATCGCTATGGAGTCAGACAGATCAGAGTAGCCCAGTTTCAAAAGTCGCCTGCGATCACTCGGTTAGTTTTTGATCTGGATAATAATAGTCCTGCCAGTTGGCAAAGTTCTTTTGATCAAGCAAGAGGGTTATTGGTACTTCGTCCCTTAGGGCTATCAGGAACATCAAATAATCCCAGTAATCTACCAGTGACAGGTTCGCCTGTAGCTAATAACAATTTACCAACAACTATTGATGGTTTGTCATTTAATGGTTACGGGCAACTGGTAATTCAGGCTAGTCGAGCCATTAACTATCGTACTAGCCTAGATTTAGCAACTAATACTTACAATGTCACAATTCCTTCCACTCGGATTTCATCACAGTTACGCCGCCCAATTTTAGGGGCTAATAGTCCTATTGAACAAATTCGGCTCAATCAGGTGGGAGATGCGGTAGTCGTTAGTGTGAAAGCGCTTGCAGGTTGGCAAATTCGCGAAATAGCAAGGACTAATCCACAGGCAATCTCCTTGCAATTGGAAAGTGTTGGACAAATCACAGCAAGTAATCCTCAAAATCCGCGATCGCAAATTCAGCCTAGCTATAGTAATAATACTGGTCGTCAATTAGTTGTGATTGACCCAGGGCATGGGGGGCCAGATGTGGGAGCTACTAGAAATGGAGTTTACGAAAAAGATATTGTGCTAACAATGAGTAAACAGTTAGGCAGGATATTGCAGCAGATGGGATATTCTGTGATGTACACGCGCACTGAGGATATCGATCTCGACTTAGAGCCAAGAGTGCAGATGGCAGAGAATGCCAGAGCGAGCGCATTTGTAAGTGTTCATGTAAATTCTTTAGATGCAAGTGCATCACAGGTAAATGGGGTTGAAACTTATCATGCTCCAGGTGCGTCTCTAGGTAAGAATCTTGCAGAATTAGTACATGAGCAAATTATTGCTAGTACAGGTGCAAATGACCGTGGTGTGAGGTCAGCTAGATTTCATGTGATTGTCAAAACTTCGATGCCTGCAATTTTGGTGGAAACTGGATTTATTACCAATCCATCAGAAGCTGCAAGATTGGTCAATAGTTCCTATCAAGAGCGTATGGCAGCTGCGATCGCCAAAGGTATAGATCAATTTTTAAGATCTTATCGAAGATAAATAGTGAGACGATCACTCTAAATCTAAGTCAATAATCTTTCAAAAATCAATCCGTTTAGCTCATCTTTTGGATCTTTACACCATTGGGAGAAATATTTTGCGATATCGACAACTAGCAGTCGGAATTTTCATGACCATAGCTACCAGCTATGGAATACCTGTAGTGGAGCAATTGCGAGCACAGTCGCTAAATACAGCTAATCAATCTGATGCAATAAAGCTAAAGAATATTCGACCTGCTACCAATGGCTTGATGTTGAATATGAATGCCAATCCACAGATCCGTATACAACGAGAAGATAACCCCTCTCGTCTGATCTTAGATTTGCAAAATACTTCCTTAGCAAAGGAATTACATCAAGCCAATCTGCCGATCAATCGGTTTGGAGTCAGGCAGGTTAGAGTAGCCCAATTTCAAAGTAGTCCTGAAATCACTAGATTAGTTTTTGACTTAGATAGTAACGATCCCAACAGCAAAATTGCATGGAAAAGTCAGTACATTGCTGCAACCAATACGCTTTTACTCAGCCCAGAAAATCAAGTGGCTCAAGCAATACCAATTGAGTCCAATCCCACAAGACCCACACCAACCAATCCTCCAAGCCCAATATCAAGCCCTGCCGTGATTGAAAGGTTGAGTTTTAGTAGTACTGGACAATTGCTGATTTTTGCCAACCAACCATTCAACTATCAAACAAGACTAGATCGTACCTCTGGAATATTTAACGTAATTGTTGCCAATGCCAAGATTTCATCTAACCTGCAACGCCCAAGCCTCACTGCAAATAGCCCAATTGAAAGAATTCGGCTCTCACAAGTTGGTAACTCTGTCGAGATTGGCATTAAAACTATCCCAGGTTGGCTGGTACGAGACACCCCACGCATAAGCAATCAACAAATCCAATTACAAGTTTCGTTAAATAGTAATTCACCATTTCCCAATAATCAAAACCCTTTACCAAATAATCCTTCTATCCCCAATCCACAGAATACTGGCGATCGCCGTCGAGGCGTAATATTCGTTGATGCTGGTCATGGTGGCAGAGACCCTGGTGCGGTTGCTAACGGCATTCAAGAAAAAGATGTCGTCTTGCCAATTAGCCTGAGACTAGGACAAGCCCTACAAAGTATGGGTTACACGGTTTATTACACTCGTACTAATGATGTGGAAATCGACTTAGAACCTCGTGTTGCCGCAGCTGAAAGGATCAATGCTGATGTGTTTGTAAGTGTCCACGCCAATGCCTTAGCTCCTGGCAATAGCGGCATTAGTGGCGTAGAGACCTATCATTCACGCAACTCAACAGTTGGTAGAGAGTTAGCTAGCTACGTACATTCACAGATTATTTCGGGTACAGGTGCAAGCGATCGCTCTGTTAGAGGTGCAGGTTTTTATGTAGTTGCCAAAACTTCTATGCCCGCGATCTTAGTTGAGACAGGTTATGTCACGAATCCAACAGAAGCTAGAAATTTAAGTAACCCAGACTATCAAAAACGGATGGCGGATGCGATCGCAAGAGGTATCGATCAGTTTATGCGAGTACGTGGCAGATAAAAAATAAGGACAGCGCTAATGCGCTGTCCTTATTTTAAGAAGGGGATTTAGAAAATTCTAACGGGGACTGAGATTGCTGTTGATGCCTAGCATCAGTGATTAACCAATCTAGAGCAGCAGCTTGCAAGTCAATGGTTGCGCCAGTTTTATCTACACAATAACGACCAAACACCAATTTATCGACTAACCGCACATCTGATAAGCGCGAATACTCAAAAATTACGCTACGCTCAACCACAGCACCACTGCAAACATGACAGTTAGGTCCGATCATCGTAGGACCAATTATGGTCGCACCATCTTCGATTTGGGTCATCCCACCAATATAGACAGGTCCACGGATATCAACTTTATCCCAGTTCACGGAGACATTTAATCCTGTATAAACTCCTGGCTTAATTTCATGCCCAGGAATATTCACGTTTTTAATTTTGTCTGAGAGTACATCTTGGATGGCTTGCCAATAGTCAGGAACTTTACCAATATCAACCCATTGAAAATCCATAGGGATAGCATGGAAAGGCAAATTATCGGCAACCAATTTAGGGAATAAGTCACTGCCAAGATCAAACTCTACTCCTGAAGGAATATAGTCGAGGATTTCTGGCTCGAAGATATAAATACCTGTATTGATCGTATTGCTAAGCGCAGCTTCAACACTTGGTTTTTCCTGAAACTGCTTAATTCTGCCATCAGAGTCCGTAACTACAACTCCATAGCTCGACACCTGATCCTTCGGAACAGTCTTTGTAATAATCGTAGCCAGAGATTTTTTCTGACGATGCCAGTTCACCGCATAGGTGAGATCAAGATCGATCAAAGCATCACCGCAAAGAACAACAAAGGTATCGTCGAAAAACGGGGAGAAATCTTGGATTTTTTTAAGCCCACCAGCCGACCCAAGTGCACTGCCTTGCAGTTTGCCATCAATGATGGTTCCTTCAAAGGAATATGCCATCTGTACGCCAAACTTTTGGCCATCTCGAAAATAATTTTCGATCTCTTCTGACAAGTGGCTAACGTTAACCATGATCCGATCAAAGCCGTGCTGTCTGAGTAACTCAACTAGAAACTCCATCACAGGCTTTTGCATGATCGGAATCATTGGCTTGGGCATAATATTCGTGATCGGGCGGATTCTAGTACCTTTACCCGCAGCCAAAATCATGGCTTTCATAAATTACATTCTCCTCATCACTACGATTAAATGGTACTTTTATATCTCGGTAATTAAGTTACTTAAGATATATCTAAGATTCATAAAAATCAGTCTTATCATACCCTGTAAGCAGTCCTAAAAAGTTTAGGAAGGACAAACCATCAGATCCTTTAGGTTGAGCCGCTCATAGATGAAGCTTTATAAGGCTCAGTCAACTACCCCTGTAAAGGTGGCTAACCAACCTACGTGATTCCAGCGCTATGAATCCGTAAAGTTTCATATCAGAAGTCCAAGAAAATAGATTTTTGAAGGCTGAAACGACCTATCTCCGTTCACTATTTTTTCACCTTTACAGGGGTAGGCTCAGTCAACTTAATTTAAATATCAATACTACGACTGTTATATAAGCTCATCGCCTTTTCTAGACCATCCGCTAAAATGCTTGTGACCGTTGATTCGGCAAGACCAAAAATTTCAGGCAAGATTTTAGTTTCTGTAGTTGAAAAGCCTCCTAAAACGTGGTTGGTAACATTTTGATTAGCTTTAGACGCGATCGCGCCGTCAACATCATTTTTGCCGCCGCGCCCAATCCCAAGACGAAGCCGAGGAAAGTTTTGCGTACCCAGATGCGAAATTATTGATTTCATGCCATTATGTCCACCTGCTGAGCCTGATGGACGCAATCGTAATTTTCCAAGTGGCAAATCCATATCGTCATAGATAACCAAGATATTTTCAGGATTTCCCTTAAACCAATCAGCACAGGCTCGCACAGACTGACCTGAAACATTCATGTATGTGGTGGGTTTGAGTAAACGGATTTTACCGCTACTAACTAATCGAGTCGATAGTCTCCCTTCACCAAAAATGCCATAAAATCGTTTTTCCTTGCCAAGGGAGATGCTCCAAGATGTGGCTAAGCGATCAACCGCCATAAATCCAATATTGTGACGGGTGCGCTCATATTCCGCGCCAGGGTTACCAAGCCCCACAATTAGAGAAATAGATTGAGTCTCAAGCATCCGAGGCGGTTACTACTTCCTTAGTTTCTTCTGAAAATGTAGGTACAGAGACAGCTACTGGGGTGGCAACATCGGAGATTACTGGTGCAGGAGATTTCTCTGCAATGGGCGCGGGTTGCTCTAGGCGATCAGCTTCACGCTTAAATTCAGATTCAAATTCACGGGAAGCATCTTGAAAACCTTTAATAGCTTTGCCCATACTGCGACCGATTTCTGGCAACTTTTTTGGGCCAAATATCAAGAGTGCCACGAGCATGATTAGAATCATTTCAGGCAAGCCAATACCAAAAATATTCATTGAGAATGACCTTTTTATAGAAAACGAAACTATTAATACCAAAGCACGAAATGGCTAAGCCATTTTGTGCTTTTAAAACCTTTACTGGGTTTGGTTTTCAATCCACAAAAGTTTCGTTACACTTTTGTGAATTGATATAACAAGAATTGCTGCAATACTAACAATTCTAATTTATGTAACCAAGTTTAGGGTTTTCAGACTCACAGAGTCTGAAAACCCTAAA
>JANNDZ010000885.1:0-1956 GCA_031378395.1 Pseudanabaena sp. OTE_75_metabat_487_sub | reverse complement strand
CGATATCGGACGCTATGAATCTAGATATTCCCTGTATGACGAAAATGCAGTACCAAAACCGACAAAGGCAAAAGTAGCAGAGCCGAAATTAGCCGAAACTACACCAAATCAACAAGAATCAGAAATCGACTTTGACTTTTAGAGAGAGCGGACTAACTATGAAACCGATACTATGAAATTTAGACAAATTGACCTGAAAACAGGGCAAGAGCTACCAATACCACCAAAAACAGTCGAGCATACTTACCTCGAACTAAAGATTGGTAGCACCGTAGATCCCAGCAAACTTGCCGTTGGTAAAATGTACGATGGCATCACTGACCGAGACATAGAACGATTGCAAGAGCAAGGACTGCACATGATCCTTGCCAATGGTAGAAGCGCCTACTTTGGCGATCGCGCTATAGCCGAAAAAGTCAGCCAAGAAATCTTCACCAATCATAGTGATGCTGTTGCCTATGGCAGCATTCCCGTATCCGAAGCCAAGACATCAATCTACAAAGAAAGCGCCCGAATTCTGATTATTGATGATGAAACCCTAAGCCAAGACCCAGCCACAGGAACATATAGCGCCGACTGGGGACAGCAGCCCATCATTCTCAGTAATGGAATCACCCTCAGCGATAAAGCAATGGGAGCGATCGCCAGCAAACTTGGAGATTGCTACAGTCTGATCTCCCCAGATCTCGCTAACCAACTGCAAGCCGAGCCAGACCGCCCATTTCAATTTCGGGCAGGAGTCCCTGAATGGCAAGGTGTTTTCAAAGGTACATGTCGGGCTAGCTTGCTATGTCAAGCCCTAGAAGTTGATGGCATAATTGCTAAATCAAGCATCAAAGGCGATAACAAAACCACCACTACAGGTATTCACGAAGTCAGCCTATTCTGGGCAAGAAAAGAAGACGCTAAATTCACCGAACAAAAACTGGGAACTCAAGCTCTAGTCTTCTTCCCCGAAGGAGTCCAAGCAGACGTATTACCCAAGCTCAAAATCAAAGCCGAACGCCTAGCTGAAGCCCAATCCGACCCACGCAAGGTAGCGCAACTATATATAGAGCGCCACGAAAAGCGACAACAGCAAAGGCAAGAAGAAACCGTAGAACGCGATAACATTTATCAAATCATTGAGCCAGAACTCGCGTTAGAACTAGGTTTGAGCATTCAAGAAAACACGAAAGCTAATAACTTTGAACAGCCAGACAACCCATCAGTTAATGAACAATACCAAGATTGGCTGTATGACATCCTCAAAGCCGACATAATCGATGGTGGTCATTGCCAAGTATTAGAAATGGAAGATATCGCTAAACGCTTGCGAGAATTTCTCCAAAGTGAATGGCAGGAAGTCGCCACAGGAGGGCTGTACGTTCCCAGCGCGATCGCTCAACCCCATAACCAACTGCAAGAAGGCGAAGTCAGTTTCACTGGACTACCCGATGGATCTGAAGTTGCCATCTATCGTAGTCCCGTCGCCAATGCTGCCAACTTTGACGTATTTACGAATAACCTCACGGTTCTGCGTGAATTAGATCCTGAAGCCTATATGCAGAGAGGAGTCTGCTACCTCAATCCCAACGATGCGAAACGACTAGTCATCGACTTCGACGGCGATCGCGTGGGCATCATTCCCAGTCAACTAACTCCTTTACAGGAAGCCAGTTCCCAGAAAATCATTGAGCAGTACCCAACCCTAATCCAAGAAATCATCGACAAAAATCTGCCAGAAAACAAACCAATTCAAGTCGAAAAAGAAAAGAAGATTCCCCGCGATCTAGAACATGGATTTGTCAACCTTGCTAGTGCTGCCGTCAATGCTGCTGACAATCCCACAGGTCGAGTTGCCAATTTAGGAATGAGGTTGGAAGCCTTACGCTGGGAAACCCAGTATCTTCCTAATGTTGAAAAGTCGGCATATTTGCAGAACATTGGTACACACTTTAAAAAGCTACTTGCTGA
>JANNDZ010000854.1:0-5697 GCA_031378395.1 Pseudanabaena sp. OTE_75_metabat_487_sub | reverse complement strand
AGAGTGACCGATGAGAGAGATAAATTCTCCTTTCTTTATTTGGAGATCAATTCCTTTGAGGGCAATATATTCTTTGCCGCCGCCCAATGGGAATGTTCTCTCTACCTGATCGACTAAAACAAAATCCTGCATTTTAAAATCCTCCTTTTATTACATCCAAATCTCTAAGACCCTCACCCCTAGCCCCTCTCCCAATGGGGGAGAGGGGAATAAGAAAAGATTAAAATTTCTCTTGCTCCCCCTCTCCCTTAATGGGAGAGGGGGCTGGGGGGTGAGGGAAATCTACTTCTGTTCTTCAGGCAAAATTACGTTCTGAAGCCAGCCGATCGCACGGTCAAGGATCAAGCCCACAGCACCGATATAAACCAGAGCCAAAATAACTTCACCGACCTTATCGTTAGTGTAAGCATTCCAAATAAAGAAGCCGATACCGACGATGCCTGACATGATGATTTCTGCGGCGATAATCGCCAACCATGCAAGACCGATGGAAATGCGTAGCCCAGTGAAGATGTATGGAAGCGCGGAAGGAATGAGAATTTTAAAGAAATACTTTTGGCGTGAAAGTTGTAGCACTCGTGAAACGTTGCGGTAATCTTGGGGGATTTGCTTAACGCCCACTGCGGTATTTAACAAGATTGGCCATACTGCCGTGATGAAGATAACAAACAAGGCTGCTGGTTCGTTTTGACGCAGTGCAGCCAGAGCGATCGGAACCCATGCAAGTGGCGGAACGGTTCGCAAAAATTGGAACAATGGATCGAGAGCTTTGTCAATCATCGCATTAGTGCCAACTAGAATTCCGACTCCAATACCGACGACAGCCGCTAATGAGTAACCCTTAGCCACGCGCTCAAAGCTAGCAAGAGTCTGCCAGAATAGTCCTTTATCCGTACCACCGCGATCGAAGAAGGGATAGAGCAATAAGTTACGAGTAGATTTCTCAGCCATAATATTCCAAGGGCCAGGCAATTTGACTAAGCCAATGCTTGAGAGAAGTTGCCATACAAGGAGGAATCCTACAATCCCGAAGATTGGAAGCAACCAATTTTGAGCATTTTTCTGGAAAAACTTCGCGAGGGCATTTGATGAATTTCGATTACCAATACTTGCTGCCATAAACTTGTTACTCCTACTTTTTTATTGTTGATTAAAACTGTTCTTAGCTGAAAACCTTAGAATGTGAATGTTGTCCGAACTACACCGACCGTTGCAGTAGGTGCATTATTGATACCCTCTGGATTAAACACAAAGAATACGCCTGGGGTAACACTGATGTTTTTGGACAATTTGAAATTGAAATAACCTTCTAAGTGATAAGGAGTTGCCGTAAATCCAGCGGGAATTGTGGCAAGCCCACCTGCGGAACTCCGTGCAAGAGGTTGTCCAAAGATAATTCCAGCTGTATTTCCTTCATTGAATACATCACTGAAATGGAATCCTGTCATCCAACTAGTAAAGGTAGTTGAAGCATTGACACCAGTAAGGTTCGCAAAGATCCAAGCACCCGATACATTAAAGGCAACCTTGGGGGCAAATCGCCAAGTCAAAGTTGCACCTACGGAGTCCATTTTGATGGGGTTGCCTAGTCCTCCTGCATTAATTGCACCAATGTCTGCGGAATCTAAGCCAGTTCCCAAAATATTGATTTGGTGATAGCTATTAGCATAGTTGAGCCCAATATCAAGAGTAGAAGTAGGTTTGAGGGTTAATTGAGCAGCCGCAACGCTACTACCGCCAAAGAAGCCTGCTCCAAGTAGAGTAGTGGGGCTGTTAGTAGCGATCGCAGAGTTAACACTTCCATATAAAGCTCGAAGGTCAACTTTATCGGAGATAGCCCAAATAAAACCAACAGCCGCCGCGAGTCCAGTACCAGATGTACCTCCAGATACACGGGTTGCGGCATTTAAGCCTTGACCAAAACGGGAGATAGAGCCTTGACCTTCACTAGCAAAAGGACTGATCGCTGGGAAAGCGTCCGAAACTTCTGCATTAGAACCAGCAAACATCGTCAGCTTATCCGCAACTGGAAAAATGTAGAGTAACTTGTAAAGGTTGACCGAGTTGGCTGCTGCCGTATTGGAGTTAGATGGATTGAAATTGAGAAATTGATTCTCAAATCCCAATTTGACATTGCTAGAACTGCCGAGGGGATCGGCATAGCCTAAAGGTGCAGCTAGACTGTTGATATTTGTAGCTTGCAATCCCGTAATCAATAAGTCCTTGCCAGAAAAACTGGTCAATAAATTTAGGCGTACACGGTTATTAAAAACAATGTTAGTGTTCGTGAAACCAGTCCTTGCTCCTGTTGCGCCCGACACACTGAAAATCGCTTCGCCACTGAGTTTGGTTGTGGTCGAGAACTGTTGAGCCTCAAGCTTGGCGGTCTTCGCATCAAGGGCATCAACACGACCACGCAAAGTCGCAAGTTCCGCAGCAAACTCTTCTTGGAGCTTTTGCAAAGTTGCAAGGTCTTCTTTGCTAACCTTGTCAGCTAGTCCAGCAGAGATGATCTCATTGATTTTGTCGAGACAGGCATTTAAGCCAGCCGCAAACTCATAGCGTGAGGTTGCTTGTTTTCCACGAAATGTGCGATCGGGATATCCTGCAATACAACCGTAGCGCTCAACGAGAGACTGCAAAGCTGTAAAAGCCCAATCAGTAGGACGCACATCAGATAGCTGGGAAACAGATGTGACATTCTGAGCAGTTGTATTGGTACTGATAGTGTCACGGCGAATTTCGGAACTCAACTGAGACACTTCAGAACTAGGAGCTTTATTGCTACTAGAAGTTGATGGAGTTACATTTTCTGCGAGAACAAGAGTTTTTGAATCAACAGCAGTTTTTGTTTCAGTTTTTGTTTCGGCAGAGGCCGCGATCGCACCATAGGATAGTTGCAAACCCAATAAAATTGAGCCAATCTTAGCAATAGAGTAAATTTTCTTCATTTAATATTCTTGACAAAGTATTTTTTTGTTTTTGAGATTGTTTGGTTATGCCTTCTTGATCTTCAAACCATCAAGATAAGCTTGTGGATTCTCAGGATCGAACTTTGTGCCATCAAAGAATTCTTCAATACCGCGAGAAGTACTAGTCGGAATGTCGGCAGCAGGAATACCAGCTTCTTTTGCCGCCTCGCGCCATAGATCCTCACGATTGACCTTTTTGATCCAATCCTTTGCTGTAGCTAAAGAATCTTTTGGCAAGAATCCCCAACGCACGCTTTCGGTGATAAACCAGAGGTCATGACTTTGGTAGGGATAGGAAACATTCCCTTTCGAGTCTTTCCAATAGAGTGGAGCCATGCTCTTGTCATTGATGATGCGACCATCACCCATGTCATACTTGCCCATCATCGTGTCTTCAAGGATTTCAGTAGCAACACCAAAATAGTTTTTCGTAGCCACAATCTGAACCAACTCTTTGCGATTATCGAAGTTGTCGCACCATTGCTGTGCTTCCATAATTGCTTTCAGGATTGCCTTAGTTGCTTTAGGATACTTATCCACCCAGTCAGCTCGCATGGCTAGATATTCTTCAGGATGTCCTTTCCAAATCTCCGCAGTCAGCGCAGAAATGAACCCAATCTTCTCTTTAACAATGCGATAGGGCCATGGGTCGCCTGTGCTGAAAGCATCCATCGTGCCAGTCTTCATGTTTGCTACGGTTTGAGCCGCAGGAACAGTCAACAATTCAATGTCAGTGTCAGGATCGACTCCATTAGCAGCAAGCCAGTAGCGAATCCAGAATTCTTGATTGGCTTTTGGGAAAGTGTAGGCAGCTTTAAACTTCGCGCCTTCAGACTTGGTTTTCTCAAAGAACTCTTTTGCCTTATCGATTTTTAGAGACAATCCTTTATCTTTGTGCTTGCCAGCGATCGCGATCGCATTGCCCTGTGTATTTAATTGCAGTAATACATACATCGGGATTTTAAGATTGTCAGTGATGATGCCTTCTGACATCAGATAGGGCATCGGCATTTGCCACTGACCGCCATCAATACCACCTGCGGAAGATCCAATTTTGGCATTATCTCTGGCTGCGCCCCAGTTGGCTTGCTTGGAGATATCGACATCAGTCATTCCATACTTAGCAAAAAAGCCTTTTTCTTTAGCAATGATCAAAGGGGCTGCTTCAATAATTGGCAGATAGCCCAGTCTCACTTTTGTAATCTCTGGGACTTGCTCAGTGGGAATGCTGATTTTGGTAGCCTGTGCCGAAGTAATAGTTGGGGTGTCTTCGGGGGGATTACCAAGACAGCCTTTGAGCAAAACTGAACTTAGAGCCGTTACTCCTGCTGTGGCGATAAAGCGCCGCCGTGAAATGTTGTGCTTGAAATCAGACATAATTTCGTTCCTTTAATTGACGTTAGAAAAAGTGATTAAATTTTTAAGGTATTATTAAGTCATCGCAAAGACAAGCTGCGATCGTCCTTAGTTGCATTGCTGTTTGCTAAGCTACAGGCAATCTCAACTCACCCAGATTCAGAAGCTAAGTTATGAGAAGACTTAGCGAAAAAACTTGAGAACGATTGATTTATTGCTATTGATATCTTAGAGTTAAACCTTGATAGAGTAAAGTCTATTATTTTTATGCAATACATAGCATTTAATCTATGTGTTGAGATGGCTATAATTAGGACAAAATCTACCTAAGTCCTGCTGTTAAAGGATAGATAAGGGTTTGATATCATCACCTTACTTGCAGATTTCTGACAGGTAATTCTCAAATAGAGAAGGTTGCAAGAAATAAGAGCGACTCTATTTTTGCTATACAATTGCCATAGCAACAACACATGAATTAAGTATGGATACAGCAAGTCTCAATGCTCTGCTCAATAGTGGCGCGATCTTGCCAGAACTAATCGTCATTGGGACATTGGTACTCGTATTGATCGTCGATCTGATTGCCTCAGGGCGCAAATCGGCAAATGTTCTGCCTTACATTGCGATCGCAGGTTTAGCGGTTTCCACAGGCGCTTTGGTCTGGCAATGGACAAGCTTAGAAAACCCGATCGCCTTTTTGGGTAGCTTTAATAGCGACAAACTCAGCATTATTTTTCGCGGCATCATTGCCCTTTCGGCTCTACTAACGATTCTCGTCTCGGTGCGTTATTTAGAGCAGTCGGGCGTAGTGGTGGGCGAATATCTGGTGATTTTGCTCAGTGCCACATTGGGCGGCATGTTCCTCACTGGCGCTGACGAAATGGTGATGGTATTTGTCTCCCTTGAAACCTTGAGTATTTCATCGTACTTGCTGTCAGGCTATACCAAACGAGATCCTCGTTCTAATGAAGCCGCCCTTAAGTATTTATTAGTCGGTGCAGCTAGCTCGGCTATTTTCCTTTACGGGATGTCCTTGCTTTATGGACTTTCGGGTGGTGAAACTGCGCTATCTGCGATCGCCTCGAAGATCACCGTGAGCAATACGGCGCTGATCATCTCCATGGTGTTTGTGATTGCGGGAGTTTCTTTCAAGATTTCAGCAGTACCTTTCCATCAATGGACTCCCGACGTATATGAAGGTTCACCAACTCCTGTAGTTGCCTTTTTGTCGATTGGCTCGAAAGTAGCAGGTTTTGGACTTGCTCTCAGATTTTTAATTACTGTTTTCCCTCTTGCTTCTCTGCAATGGCATTACGTGTTTGTGGTATTGACAGTTTTGAGCATGGTCTTGGGCAACGTAGTTGCGATC
>JANNDZ010000849.1:0-3998 GCA_031378395.1 Pseudanabaena sp. OTE_75_metabat_487_sub | reverse complement strand
ACCCAAGCCGCCTACACCGAAATTCGCACCCCCACTTTTGAGGCAACTGAGTTATTTGCACGGGGAATTGGTGAAGCCACAGATATTGTCGGTAAAGAAATGTACAGCTTTAGCGATCGCGGCGATCGTTCTTTGACTTTGCGCCCAGAGGGGACGGCTGGCGTGGCAAGATCATACATAGAAAATAAATTATTTGCCCAAGGCGGTGTGCAGCGTCTTTGGTATATGGGCGCAATGTTTCGCTATGAGCGTCCCCAAGCAGGTCGCCAACGCCAATTTCATCAGTTAGGCATCGAAGTACTAGGCAGTGCTGATCCGCGTGCTGATGCTGAAGCGATCGCGATCGCCAGTGACTTTTTGCAAGCTGTTGGTCTAAAAGATTTAGTAGTTGACCTAAACTCGGTGGGCAGTGCTGAAGATCGGGTTAGCTATCGTCAAGCACTGGTAGATTATTTCACCCCTTTTGTCGAGGAAATTGATGCTGATTCCCGCGATCGCCTGACTCGCAATCCTCTTAGAATTCTCGATAGCAAAGACAAGCGCACTCAAGAAATTTCCCAAGATGCGCCCAGTATTCTCGATTATTTAAGCCCTGAGTCGCAACAACATTTCGAGAAAGTCCAAAGCCTATTAACCGATCTTAATATTGCCTATCGGATTAATCCTCGGCTTGTGCGCGGATTGGACTACTACACCCGCACCGCCTTTGAGATTCAATCCAATCTACTAGGTGCACAGTCAGCAGTCTGTGGTGGCGGACGTTACGATCGCCTAATTTCGGAGTTAGGCGGTGCAGATGTACCTGCGATCGGTTGGGCGATCGGCTTGGAGCGTCTCGTCATCCTGATGCAACAGGTTGCCGAACAAAAACAAGCTGCGATCGATTTCTACGTCATTTCGAGGGGTGATCAAGCGGAAGCTAAGGCTCTATCCATTGCTCAACTTCTCCGTAAAGCAGAATTTAAAGTAGAACTCGATCTCAGTGGTGCGAAGTTTGATAAGCAGTTCAAACGTGCTAGCAATGCCAATGCTAAAGCTGCTGTGGTTATCGGTGACAGCGAAATCGAAGCGGGACAAGTACAAATCAAATGGTTAGAGACTGGAGATCAAGAAGCTATTGCGATCGCTGATCTCAGTGACAGTTTTGAGGCACTGCGACAAAAGCTGTAATGCAAGGCTGCGGAAGTCTTGCTCAGTTTTATAGACGAGAATTGCTATGACCAATAGGTTGCCATCGATACAATCTCAATTTTTTTGTGTTCTATAATACTTATTAATTCTTAACATCCTCACTCAAACCTTGCAAATTAATAGCAGATATTGTTGTTAGTTTTGTTTTGTTAATTAGTTATGGATTTAAGTTGTATTGATTAATCATCAAACGTTTAGTAATCAAGTAAAGAAGCAAGAGTAATTACCATTTCTTAGTAATTCTTTTGTCGCTAAACAAAATCTGAGTTTATTTATAATAAGTAGAGGATTTTATGTCTTACCATGGCGATATTTCTTCGAGTGAAGATGCAGTTGGAGTTGCGGTTGTTAATTACAAAATGCCGCGTTTGCATACTAAGGAAGAAGTCATTGAGAACTGCAAAAAAATTGCCTCAATGATAGATGGCATGAAGGTTGGCTTACCTGGTATGGATCTGGTGATCTTTCCAGAATATTCCACCCACGGCATCATGTACGATCCCAAGGAAATGATGGAAACTGCCGCAACAGTTCCTGGCGAAGAAACTGCAATCTTTGCTCAGGCTTGCATCAAGAATAAAGTCTGGGGAGTATTTTCTTTAACAGGTGAAAAACATGAGGCGCATCCCGAGAAAGTGCCTTATAACACCTTAATTTTAATGAACGATCGCGGTGAAATTGTTCAGAAGTATCGCAAGATCATGCCTTGGACTCCAATCGAAGGTTGGTATCCTGGCGACTGCACCTACGTCTCAGATGGGCCAAAGGGCTTGAAGATCAGTTTGATTATTTGTGATGATGGGAACTATCCTGAAATCTGGCGTGATTGTGTCATGCGTGGTGCAGAGTTGGTTGTCCGCTGTCAGGGCTATATGTATCCCGCTAAGGAGCAGCAAATCATTGTTTCTAAGGCGATGGCATGGATGAATAACACCTATGTGGCGGTGGCGAATGCCGCTGGCTTTGATGGGGTTTATAGTTACTTTGGTCATTCGGCGATCGTTGGGTTTGATGGTCGTACCCTTGGTGAATGTGGCGAAGAAGAAAATGGTATTCAGTATGCGGCTTTGTCTAAGTTCGCGATCCGCGACTTCCGTAAGAATGCCCAATCACAGAATCACATCTTCAAGCTGATGCATCGTGGCTATACTGGAATGCTTAATTCAGGTGATGGCGATCAAGGTAAGGCAGAATGTCCCTTTGAATTCTATCGAGATTGGGTTCTCGATCCGAAGAAGGCAAAAGAAAGTTCGGAGGCAATTACTCGTTCAACTGTTGGCACACCAGAATGTCCGATCGTTGGTATACCGAACCAGCAAGCTATCCCTTTTGTAGAAAAAGCTAAACCCGAAACTGTTCCAGTCTCAGTTAAAGGCTAGTTTCGACTAGATTACTTTTTCTCACTTCTTTTTGATTACAACGTAAAGTGCGAAAGTAAAAAAACAGCAATTCTCATTATGAAACCGATTTTTATAATGAGAATTGCTGGTAAAAAAACTCTATGTAATGGCAATCGCTGTTCTAGCTTTGAAGCCTTAAGCCAGAAATTGCAATTAAAGCATCGCCACTTTTCCAATTGAGTCGCTCTTCACTCCTGAACAAACAAAAAAAGAGAGATAGACCGTTTAACGCTCTATCTCTCTTTTTTTGTGAAATCTATAGTTCTAACCTAAAAGCATTGCTCTTAAGTTAAAGCTTTTAAAGATTTAGAAAGGAAATGTCAAGGTGTCTGGGAACAAGCGGTTAGCTTCGATCAACACACCAGCGGTGATGGTCATCCATACAGCAGCCAAGACGGGAGCAGAAGATAAAAAACGATTCAATGGAGTTCTCCTTTTAGATAGTTTTGATTTTTTCCAGAGCGCTTAAACATTTGTCGCAACACTCTGGAAAAGTTAGCAAAGCGATCGCTAGATATAAAAACTAGCGAGGCGAAACGGTAACTTCATTTTCAGGAACCAACAGTTCGCCAGTACCAAACTCTTTGAGTGCAGCAAGGGGCCATGCAAAACCAGTCAGCATACATTTAACAGCAAGAGGAAGATCGAGGATGATTTCCTTTTCAGTTGCAGTTGCTGGATCTTTGTGAATTGCAATCAGATAAGCACGACCAACCCAGCCGATCCAACCAGTGATGAATAGAAACATCAAGGCGGGAATGGTGAATTCGCCAGCGTGACTCCAACGACCATCGCTGATCAAGTGGGGTAAGCCATCTTCGCCGCAAAGCAAGCCAGAGTTAGCATATTTTGCAAAGCGAGCTTCGGTTTGGGCAACTTTACCTTTGAGGTATTCAGCAGGGCCGCTACCAGCTTTGAAATTAGCTAGACGGGCTGTGTAACCATCAACTTCAGTTTGCAAGCGATCTTGAAAAGCAGAGGAGGTGGCACAGGGAGTCAAAGCATTGAATGAGAATTCTGCGTATGCAGCAGAGGTTGCAGCAAGGCTAATGCCAAACCACAGGCTAATAACTAGAATGAGAGCAAAAAGTCTTTTCATGGACTGACCTTAATTTACCTTTGATAAGATAGGCAAAAATAACGATATTTTCGTTTGATAACTTAGCCTCAGATCCTATATCAGCGATCGCGCCTTGGTAAAGCAATCTTCACATCCTGTAAAGTAAATTATCAATTACTCCTGCCTCACCGCAAAAATAGGCTGTATAAAGTGAATAATTAGGGATACTCGGCGAAGCCGAGCATCCCTAATTATTCACTGGGAAGATAGTAAGATGATCTAACTGCCGCATTGCGGCAGTTAGATCATCTTAATTTTGTTTAGTAATGCCAACTATTCTTGCGATC
>JANNDZ010000846.1:0-2891 GCA_031378395.1 Pseudanabaena sp. OTE_75_metabat_487_sub | reverse complement strand
TATTAAAGTCATAAACCTTTTCTATCCACAATACTGCGGATTGCAGAGATGGCATCTCGCTCAAATCTGCGAGATCTAAGGTCGGATATTGCTGGATTCTCGGATTAGCGATCGGTTTTGCGATTAAAGTTTGCATATTCATTTCCTGCGTCAATTAATCACAACAGTACCGACGGGCTGACGCTTCAAGCTGGCGGCGATAAAGTCTTGGACAAAAGAAAAATAAGAAGGAATGTATGGTGCTCCTTGTTGAATGAGATCTGACTTTAGCTCTTGATGAAGGCGCGGTAGATGATACCAAGGTACTGCGGGATAAAGATGATGCTCTAAGTGATAATTTTCATTACACATAAAAAATCTCACTAAAGGAATCGTCAAAATTGTGCGAGTTCCGCGCACTAAATCTGCCTCATGTTCGAGCAATGTGTGCTGACTCATCCCGCGAATATTGACCATTGTATTAATCCACAGCATCGGAATCAACCAACCATGAATTAGGATTGCTGTAGGAATAGGCGATCGCAGCACCGCCGTAACCAATAAGCCAAGCAAGGCTACTTCGATCGCAATCCATACCCGTTCTGATTTATTACCCTGCCAAAAGCCAAGGATCGGAATCGCAATAATGTAAACGGGATAACCAATAATCAATCTACCCCAATGCATCAGAAATGTTAGCCAGTTCCATTTGGTGTAGTTCTTGTAATGATCAGGATCGCCTTCTATACCTAAGTGCTTGTGGTGCTTGAGATGGAGAACTTTGTATGCTGAGAAGTTTTGCCCAACGGGTAATGCACAAAAAATACTCAGCCATCGATTCCAATGCAAATTACGACTGAGTACTCCATGTACTCCTTCGTGGGTGAACAGACTAATACCATGTAAAGAAGCTGCTGCTAATAAATACAGAGGTAAACAGAGAATGTATACCCAAGGTGTCGCGATCGCCTCTATCAATGCATACAATGCAAACGCTGCTGTTAAGTACAAAGCAATGAAGATCGGCAAGCGTTGAGGATGCTGATCAAGACTATGCAATTGCTTGAGCAGTTCGGGTTCTAGCTTGGGCTTTTCTACCTCTTCACGAGTAGCACCTTGCTCAAGGCTAAGATTTTCCTTGTCTGAGAATTGTTGTGTTTTCATAGACCTAAGGATCTCCACAAAAAAATAATTGAAATGAGTTGCAATTATGAAATCGTATTTTTCATTCCTATTTTAATTGTGCTCGATCTAGGTTTACAAAGTGGTGACTGTCATCACAGGCGATCGATGATATAAATGCGCGATCGCCTAATCTTGTCGCTAAAAATTGATCTCGGCTTATAGCAATGCTGGGTCGATCCATCGTTCAAGGCAGTCTTTTAAATCCGTTAGTAGGATTGGCTTACCAAGATGATCGTTCATTCCAGATGCCAAGCACTGATCGCAGTCTTCTTTCATAGTATTTGCCGTCATAGCGATAATCTTTAACGGCACTAAATTCAATTCTTTCTCTTGCGAACGGATTCGCAGGGTAGTCTCCAAGCCATCCATTTCTGGCATTTGTATATCCATTAAAATTATGTCATAGAATTTTTGATTGATCGCCTTCAAAACCTCTAGCCCATTTGGGACAATATCCGCTTGGTAGCCAAGTCGCTTCAACATTTGAATCGCCACCATTTGATTCACTTTGTTATCCTCTGCCAACAGAATTTTCACCTCCTTAGAATCCAAAAGGTTTACTGATTTGGAGAGGATAGGAATAGAATCAAAAGATGCTTCGGAAATCTGCGACACCATGTCAAAAGTTACTGTTGTTCCTATTCCTAATTGGCTTTGTACCTGAATGTCACCTCCCATCATTTGCAGAAACTTGCGGCTAATTGGCAAGCCTAATCCAGTTCCTTCCATAGACTTACGTCCTGATTCTGACTGTTTAAAAGAATCAAAGATGTCAGCGATTTCGTTGGGAGCAATGCCAAATCCAGTATCAGTCACTCGAAATTTTAAGCGGATCGCATTAGCAATCTCTTCACAATCTACTGCCAAAGCCACGCTACCAAATTTGGTGAATTTAATGGCATTTCCCAAAATATTAATTAAAATCTGCCGTAACTTCACGTCATCGGAGTAGATATATCTTGGAGTTTTGGGCGATCGCTCAATGGTAAAGTCTAAGCCCTTAGACTTAGCTTGCAAAATCAACATTCCCTGCAAGTCATTAAGTAAATCATAAAGGTCAAAATTACTGAAATTAAGTTTGGTCTGTCCCGACTCAATCTTAGCCATTTCCAAAACACTGTTGATCAGAGTTAGGAGATGCTTCCCACTGCTATTAATAATCTCTAAGTGTTCCTGCTGCTCTGAGGCTAAATCGTCTTCTCCAATCATTAACTGGGTAAAACCTAAAATCGCATTTAGGGGAGTACGGAGTTCATGGCTCATATTTGCTAAAAATTCGCTCTTGGCAACAGTTGCAGCTTTGGCAGCATCCTTATCACGACTTAGTTGGGCAACCTGTTCTGAAAGTCCAAACGCTAATACAATCACTTCAATTAAGGAACCAAACTGCATCCCATATTCAGAGAATAAGTTCACCTCAATCAAGTTTAAAGCCCTTGCCACCATTAACATAGAGCCAAAGAAAGAGGGCAGAAAAGCAGCAGCCAAATATCGTCCTGCTCGGTTTTTTAGCACCAGCGCAAAGTAAATACTAGTGACAAAAACACAAGTTGAAGCAGTCCCACCCAGAGATACTGCAAGAATATTTGTCGTCCAGCCCCACCCTAACAAGGCGATTGCTGGAATAACGAGTAAGGAAGCAATTTGCAAAATTTGGATGAATCGATGGAATTTAGGGATGTTAGTTTTAGTATCCAAAAATTCGGTGAGGAAGAAAAGCCCCCCGA
>JANNDZ010000825.1:0-4808 GCA_031378395.1 Pseudanabaena sp. OTE_75_metabat_487_sub | reverse complement strand
TTAAAGTATGACTAGAGCAAAAAGTATGAGACGGCGCAAAGCTCCGCCTCATACTTTTTATGTGACGTTAAGCAATGTAATTTAATTACTATTCGGTGGTAACAAATAAAACGGATAAACCATGTTGCGACGGTCACTATTCTCATTGATCTGATATTGGATCTTGAGATCTAACCGCCCTTTAATCGGATCAGGCTCCGCATAGACTCCCGTCACCTTAATTCGAGGCTCCCATCTATTCAATGCTTCCTCAACATAAATTCTGGCTAGCAAAATTGTCTGTGGATTCATCGGCGCAAAAGTGAGATCCGATAGGCGACAACCAAAGTTGGGACGATATACCCGCTCTCCCAATTTTGTATTCAAAATTGTGGCGATCGACTCCTCTAAATTGCGATCGCCGCTATCAGTTTTTAGTTCACCTTGAATATTAATCCGCAGGGGAAATGAAATCCCTCTTCCAAGATAATCGCGATCTAAGCTACTCATGGAATTTGCCCCGTTACTTGTCCAGCAAAATTAATTGAAATCACACCGCCCCAAGCACACATACATTTTGAGGAGTTGTTAAGCGCAGGAAAGTTATTGATCAAGACAGTTGGACAGCCTGGAACCCAAGGTGCGACGGTTACAGGGATGCAAGGCATAGGTGTAAGTACTCCTAAAGCGGCTGCTGTAGCGGCGATCACCATCGGATTAGCAGGTGAGCTACACATACCAAATGGGGGGATATTTGCGATCGGGGCAAAATCCATAATTGACGCAGCAAGAGGACCACCCGTCATTACAGGCATCCCCTTAGGAATTACAATCAGCGAACTTGGAGCAACTCCAAAACTACATTGAAGCAGTGCGCCCATAACAACTTGTTGTCCCATACTTTGTCTCCTCTAATTTTTAATATTACAGCGTCTAGCGATGAAGGAAACCCAATACTTAAATAATTAGTGATGCGAGGCAAAGCCACACATTACTAAATTATTCGCTAGACAATTAATTAATCTTAACTAAACTACCTTTAATCACAGCTATCCCACTTGCATCCACATTAACTATCCCGCCTTTAATTGTATTAGCTCCAGTCGCCTCAACATTGATCAAAGGTGCTTCCATTTTGGCTGAAGCTGTACCTTTTATCTGTACTTGCGTTCCTTCGATCACTATGCCAGTGGTGGAAATCACTATTTTGTTACTACCCACTTTAAGCGTAATGTTGGTTGTTGCAGTTAAGGTCATATTAGCCGCATTAATCGTTAAATCTTTAGTCGTACCAGATGTACCAGTTTTAACTGTAATGTCCCCCGTTGAAGTTAAGCTAATGACCTTGCTACTATCATCAGCACGAAATTTATGCCCGCCAGTAGTTTCTAATTCGGCAAACTTGGTACTATCATCTAGTCGCAGATTATGACCATCAATAGTATTGAGATAAACTCCCTTTTTGACTGCTCCTTTATCTTCCTCGACAAATTGTAATTGATGCCCAATACGAGTTTTAAATGTTCGTAAGCGGACTTTACCGCCAACTACACTGTCAGTGACTACGGTTGGAGGCGCATCAGTTCCATTCCATACACCACCAATTACATAGGGACGATGAATATCGCCATGCTCAAAGGCGACTAAAACCTCGTCATTTATTTCTGGTAAACAGTCAAATCCTCTAGATGCCCCTGCGCCCACGCCCACGACTCTAGCCCAGTTGCTGTCGTGTGCTTCGGTTAGCGTCGGAAATTTAACTTTGACTCTGCCCAATTTGTCGGGATCATTGTTGTTGGTAACGATCCCCACTAACATGGTTTGCCCTGGTTGCAGATGTGTCTTCGATGACAACATGGAGTACAAATCGCCACCACGTAGACCGCGCACACTGAAATGCGTAGTATAGTTTCCACTCTGCAATAAGTGATGAGTTTCGGTCACATAATAACTGCCGCTATAGTTACCCATGTCAGTGAGCTTAATTACCTTACCTGCCCTGATCAGAGGATTACCAGTACCCTTCGCATCAGCATGGACAAATTCGCCACCTAGTTCATCGCATAGAGATTGCGCGATTTTGTCAGATTCAGCAGTGCTAAAAACTGGTTGATCGACAACAATCATTTTGGTGCTAGTACTAAATTTAGTACT
The DNA here is from genome assembly GCA_031378395.1 of Pseudanabaena sp. OTE_75_metabat_487_sub. GTDB lineage: Bacteria > Cyanobacteriota > Cyanobacteriia > Pseudanabaenales > Pseudanabaenaceae > Pseudanabaena. The sequence goes on along the minus strand of JANNDZ010000825.1, from coordinate 2,675 downwards.
AGATGCACTACCTTTACCGCTAGTATTTGTGGTAATTACTGCTTCAGTGGAGGCTGTAGAGACGATCGCTTTTTTTGTCTTATAGTCCCAACCTCTAACTTCAACTGAGCTAACTTGTTCCGCACCCGTAACACGGACACGAAAGCTAGATAGATCTTGTAACCATTTAAGAGATAGCTCTGCACCTTTGGTGGGTTTACGAAAATTCAATTTCCCGTCTTGCATATATAGCTCAAAACCATTGCGAGCCGCTCGTTCTTGCAGAAATTCCATGTTTGTTTGGTTTTCTTGGAATACATATTTATGAATGGGGGTGGTCGCTGTGATCGTACCAATCGCAATACCAGATTCACTAGCTAATTTTCTGACAATATCGCTGTCAGTCATATCTAAAAAAGATTGACTGCAACGCCCTCTATGTAAGCGATGCGAAATGTCATAGCCACGAATGATAATCGGAGCCTTGGCTTCTTCGGTAAAATCTGTTTCGATCGCGGTGATTTCACCTTCTAAGACATATGCGGTCGATGCTTCATCAAAGTCAGGATCTCCTGTGGTGCTGGAGGTAAATCCAATTTTGATGGTTTTACCGATTGCAAATTTACTCATATGCGTCCAAGGTGCGGCGCTGCTACCAGCGAAGTAATTATTGCTAATGATCAGGGTAAACATGCCTAGTTGATGCAGACTTTCTTCGGCAGATACTTGCAAAATATCGGCAATCAAATCTTCGGAAGCAGGTGTTCCATCAATTGCAAGTGAGAATTGAGATCTATATGTTGCTGGCATTGGTAATTCTAGTTAGTAATAAAAAACGCTATTGAAAATATTGCTAAATGTCATCAACTAAATGTCATCAACTTCTTGGAGATCGATGCTTACCTTTGCTCTGACAGGTGTACCATCGGCGAGAAACATCGTAAGTTCATAGCTAATGTTGGTGACAACACATTTAAGATATTGCTCTCCCCAAGCAAATATATATACGGGTGGTCGTTTCAATGATCCTGCAATTTCTGTGGATTTAATGATCGGCGCGATTAGGGTGAGAACACTTGTTTTGGTTGCGTATTCGTAAGTATCAAACCATAAATTTGATAACTTCAAAGTTTCCGCACCTCGGTTAGAATAAGAAACCTTTGGGAAGCCTGCTGCGGTATATGCTGCTTCTACTTTCCAATTAACCGATCGCGCAAACGAGAGGCTGCTGGGGTTAAATTGGAAATTGATGGCTACAGCACCTGCATCGGTGGTGGTGAGCATTGCTTTAACGAGTGTCATGATCCGTTTTCCTAAAAATTTCTAAAATAATCTCTGAAATAATTGATTAAAGCTGTGAATTACCAAGGCAATCGCCCTTGATATCTAGTTCCTTGTCGTTCTTTTTCTGTCTCTAAGCGTTGCTTTAATAAAATATATATTTCTTGAGCAAGGGTTTCAAGATTTTGGTCAAAGTTTTCAGCGTCCTGATTTTGATCTTGTCGAGTTTCGACTGTGACGGTTGCTTCTGGCAATTGGTCAGCGTTGATTTTACGCTGAACTGTATTGGATTGAGTGTTGGTGATTTTGTTGGGGTTGCCTTTCTGTATCCCTGTTGGTGTGATGTATAGGTCTTGATCGCTGTCTGTATAGTTAGAATCTGGCGATCGCTGGATGGTTGTTTGACTGCTGGTAGAACTTGTCGATTTAGTGGCAAGATGGCTGCGATCGCTAGTTTTTTGGGTGTTTAATGAGCTTGTCGATGGACTGCTAGTACTTGTGGTTGGTGGTAAGTTAGCCAATAATTCGGCGATGTTTGACCAGCCCATAGAATCTGTCTGGTTATTGTCGGAGCTCTGATCTGGTTTGGTCTGGATTGTTTGGGGCAGGTTATTTAAGCTATTTGGTAAATTATTGAGGCTAGGAAGATCGGTTTGCGATCGCCTTACTGTTTGTGATGATGCGGGGCTAGTTGTTAGTGATGATGCTATGGGCGAGAAGTTGCCTAATGGTTCTGTCAGTGCAAGATTTTGAATAGTCTTTGGCAATTTCAGATCGGCGGCACTATTTGGATCTGTGAGCATTTGAATAACTGTGCGATTATCATTATTTGTATTACCTAACTCGCTATTTGACAAACTTTCACCCTGGGTGTTGCGATCGCTTTGCGGAACACTAGAAACATCAGCTTGACTCTGCATATCAGTTAAACTTTCTCGTTGAATATTGCGATCGCCTTGTGCAACATTAGAGATATCAGCTTGGCTCTGTATATCAGTTAAAAGTTCACGCTGGATATTAAGATCGCCTTGCACAACACTAGAAATATCAGCTTGAGGAGGTTCTGCATTTGTTACAGTTTCGCGTTGAATACTGAGATCGCCTTGTGCAACGACAGAAATGTCAGCTTGAGGAGATTCCAAATCAGTTAAAAGTTCACGCTGAATATTGCGATCGCCTTCTGAAACATTAGAGATATCAGCTTGTCTCTGTGTATCAGTTAAAAGTTCACGTTGGATATTGCGATCGCCTTGCGAAATATTAGAAATGTCAGCTTGAGGAGATTCTATATTTGTTGAACTCGCTCGTTGAATATTGCGATCGCCTTGAGAAACATCAGAAAGATCAGCTTGGCTCTGTGTATCAGTTTGAGGAGGTTTTACATTTGTTAAACTTTCTCGTTGAATATTGCGATC
>JANNDZ010000819.1:0-12217 GCA_031378395.1 Pseudanabaena sp. OTE_75_metabat_487_sub | reverse complement strand
ACTTTCTCCTGTCTGATAAGCCGCGATTACTCGTTCTCTCAAATCTTGTGAGTATGGTTTTCCTTTTTGCATTTTCTCTCCATTTTAACTTGCTCTGTCTCATCTGAAAATCGCTATACATCAAATTCTGGTCACACCCTTTATCACTTAGCAAATATCAGAACATTGCGATCGCAAAAGCTACTGATTTTGTTGATTTATTCTCTTAGGTAGCGATCAACTATGCAGACAACCCAAGTGACCATAAATTTATCTCTACCCTTTAAATCGCTCATCGACATGATGCTTACTAGTATGGAATTGAAGTTGCAGAAGTTCGGTGCATTATTGAAAAACTTAGCGATCGCAAATCACGTTGGCTATTTATCGTGCGATCGCATTGCAAATTATAGACAGTGCGATCGCCCTAATACTACTTACAAATCATTCTCGCTCAATCCTGCGTCTTTCATGATGCTCTTGAGAGTTCCAGTTGGAAGATCACGATTCCCATGAACTGGAATAGATAGAAAGAATTACTTCGGAGTCTTGCTTTGTGTATATGTGATGACTACCTGTAACCCGTTTCAATCCCCATCCTTTGCGCTCAACAACTTTACAGAGAGCCTCTCCAGACGTTGATTTCATAGGGATAGCTCAACGAGTTGTTTATCAGTTTCTAGATCTTGATTTTCACTAGCAACCTCTAACCATGCCTGCACAGCATCTTGCAACATTTCCAATAGATGTTCGTAGCTGTCTCCCCAAGTATGGCAACCTTTTAGTGCAGGGACAGAACCACACCAAACACCATCCTCTTGCCAAATAACTGCTTTAATTTGCATAGATTTACTATTGCTTAGTTTGATTACTCCATTTTATAGCCTAATCCAAAATTTAGTCTGTCTTTAAACGGAATGATATTTTAATTTATTGGGCGATCGCATTGCAAATTAGAAAATAGGCGATCGAGCTATTATCTGTTTCAATTAGAATATTTAGGAGTCTTTTGATGACTTGTATTACTATTAATCTTCCAGATGAGCAACTTCAGAAAATACAAAAATTAGCTCAAGAGAGTCGATCATCTCCTGAATGCTTAAGAAAAGTACAAGCCTTTGCAATTCCTTAAGGTTTAAGAAAGCTGCACAAAGTGCCGCTTTCTTAAACCTTGCTGCTTAGAATATCTCTCCTTAGAGCATTTTGAAAACTTTCTAAATGGGATGTATGTTGTGGGAGCCATGCATTGCCCGTTTCTGTATTCATTGGTGGTAGGACATCATAAATTGGCTCCTGCAAAAAATAAGTTTCTTTTAATTGCACTAACCATGCGGCTTGCCCTCTATCTTCTACTCTTGATTGGAGATCGATCAAGCTAGTTGGCGCAATATCAAGATGTTGATCTAGTTCAAAATCTACGTCCAAATTTTGGCGATCGCAGGGAAAGATAGATGAGATCGTGGCTAGTCCTTGGATCGCAAAAGCAGGAAAAGTGTCAGTGTCAAAGCCAAACTCATCCATGAGTTGCCTACACATATGGGCAGATTCGGGATTATCGGGATAGCCAAGGGAATGAATCAACACTCTACTCCCGATAGAAGTTTTGATAAACTCAGGCGGATTGAAAACAACTAAGGTTGTATAAACCCTCGCTAAGTAACAAACTGCTTCTTCGGGGCATAGGGAAATCGCTACGGTTATCGCTGCTCGATCAAGCATGAGGGAAAAATGCTAGTACTTTTGATGTTTAAGTTGATCAGCATACAACGATTTTTGTGTTTGCGCTTTGCTGCAAATGACTTAATCTTGTTTATCGGATTTACCGCGCTTTGCGCTCAAGCTCGAACCAATAAATTTCTTGAAAGTGTTGCTTAGCAACACTTTCAAGAAATGGTAGTCCTAAAAAGGTAAGGATGTGCGGTGCTTCGCGCCGCACATCCTTACCTATACAAATCCTTTCTTTTGCAGGAATACCCAATAAATTTATTGGCTCGTTTAAACTTCAGTAAGAAAATCGTGGTACTGGCTGACTAGCTCTTTGACGGAAAGTTCAAAAAGTTGTTGCCCATGTTCGATAGTTGCTAGGGCAGGATTTGACCCCATGCGACCATCGGGATAACGTTTGCGAAATTCTTCGGGGCTGTAAATACGGCTATCTTTGTTGACGGATTCGCTAAGAGGGACATTTTTGATCGAGTCAGGATATAGATACATCGTGACAGCAACTTCACTGGGCGTAGCGTGGTAGCCTTCTTGATTGCCATAAAGCTCTCTAACAAGTTTATACATGTCATTACTTGCCCACCAGTTACCAAGGCGACAACGCACATCAGGCATCTCGTTATAAATCTCCGTAAAGGCAGTTTTGAGAACGGCAATATTGCCACCATGACCATTCAGAAAGAAAAAGCGTTTAAATCCATGCTTGGCAAGCGATCGCACAACATCATGAATTACTAAGGTAAGCGTGGAGGGTTTTAAGCTAATTGTGCCTGCAAAACCTGTGTGATGCTCAGCCATGCCAAGGGTAAGGGTGGAAGTAACTAAAGCATCAGCCTTTTCACCAACGGCACGGGCGATCGCTTCAGCGCAAATAAAATCTGTGCCGATTAATCCTGTGGGACCATGCTGCTCAGTAGAGCCGATGGGAATAATTACAGCCTGCGATCGCTGTAAATAAGTCTCGACTTCATGCCATGTGGATAGGTGTAACAGCATAGATTTTATCTTTTAGTTCTGAATCTAATTATTACAGCGCTTTGCGCTCAAACCCAAACCCAGATATTTTTTAAAAGTGTTGCTTTGCAACACTTTTAAAAAATATCTAATGTTTCGTTATAGGTGTTACTTTGCATCGCCTATATTGTCTGGCTTAATCATTTTCTCAGCGGCGGCAGCGATGACCGGACGAGAGAAGAGATAGCCTTGGGCATACTCACAGCCTAATTGCTTCAATATGGACATTTGCTCATGAGTTTCCACGCCTTCGGCAACTACATTCATATCTAGGGCATGGGCAAGAATAATAATCGTGCGGATGATTTCGAGATTTTGTCCACCAAGGCTCATCTGTTCGACAAAGGTACGATCGATTTTGAGTGTATTTATGGGAAAACGATGTAAATAACTGAGAGAAGAGTAACCCTGTCCAAAGTCATCAATACTCAGTTGAATATTACGGGCGCGTAATTCCTCCAGTTTCGCGATCGTTTCTTCACCTTGATCCATCATTGAGCTTTCGGTGATTTCTAGACGGATGACACTACCATCGATCCCTGATACCGCTAAGACCCGATCTAGTTTCTCGATCAGATTTTTTTCGCGTATTTGCTGACAAGTAAGATTAATACTCATCTTAAGAGATTTGGCTTCAGTAAATTGGCTTCGCCAAGTACGCATTTGTTGACAAGCTTGATGGAGAACCCAATCACCGATCGCAATAATTAAACCTGTTTCTTCGGCGATGGGAATAAACTCACTGGGTGGTACTAATCCACGTTCGGGGTGATGCCAGCGAATCAAGGCTTCAAATCCTGCGAGTTGATCTGATATCAAAGATATAATTGGTTGATAATACAGCTCAAACTCTTGGCGCTCTAGAGCATAATGAAGATCACTATCAAGTTGACTCGCCTTTAGGTTCTGTTCGTACATTTCTTTGTCAAAGAGAATGTATCTTCCTTTCCCAAGAGATTTAGCTCGGTACATCGCAATATCGGCATCTCTAAGTAAGTCTGTGCCATTCACATAGTCTCGATTGCTGATGACGATGCCAATACTAGCACTTGCAAAAATTGTTTGAGTTGATAAATTAATCGGATGTAAAAGCTTAGAAAGAACGCGGTCGGCAATCATCATGGCTTCGCTAATTTCTTGAATATCATCAATCAAAATCGTGAATTCGTCCCCACCGAGACGAGCCACAGTATCGCCAACCGATCGCAAACAACTTCCTAGCAGCTTAGCGATCGCTTGCAAAAACTGATCGCCAATCGTATGACCATGCGTATCATTGACCATTTTAAAGCGATCTAGATCGATGAACATCACCGCAAACATATATTGGGAATGTCGGTTGCCATATTTGAGAGCTTGCTCGACACGATCCATGAACAGATTGCGATTTGGTAGCCCTGTAAGTGAGTCATGGAGAGCATCATGGAGTAATTGATCCTGCGCTCGTTTGTGATCAGTGATATCTCGAACAATTCCATCGATCCGTATGACTTTGCCGTCGCGATCGTAAATAAGATATCGGCGATCGCTTACCCAGCGGACCTCTTGATCAGGGCGTAAAATTCGATATTCTTCGCTTACAGCACCTGTCGTCATAATGCTACGATTGGCACTCTCAATGCGTTCGCGATCCTCAAGATGAATTACTTCTAACCAGAATTCAGGATCTTCAAAGAACCTAGAAGTAGGATAACCATAGATCTTTTCTACAGCAGCATTAAAATAGATAAACTGGGAGGCTGTTGGATGCATTGACCAGACAACATCTTCAATAGAAGCTAAAATGCTTTCTAAACGTTCTTCGCTAACTCTCAAGCATTCTGCTGTATGTTTACGCTCGATAATCTCTAACGCTAATTCTTCATTGGTTTTTGCTAATTGTTCTGTGCGTTGCTCGACGCGCAGTTCGAGTTCTTCATTGAGTTGCCGAATTTCTTTTTGTACTACTTTTAGGCTAAGGTGATGTTTGACGCGAACTAAAACTTCTTCGACTTGAAACGGTTTAGTAATATAGTCCGCACCACCGATATTAAAAGCTTTTACCTTATCGAACACATCATCTAAAGCGCTCAAAAAGATGACAGGAATATCACGAGTAGCCGCAGATGCTTTGAGTCTCTGACAAACTTCGTAACCATCCATATCGGGCATTTTGATGTCTAGCAAAATCAAATCTGGCGATGTAGTCTCAACCGCCATTAGAGCGATCGCACCACTTTTAGCACAACGAATTTGGAATCCCTGCCCTGACAAGGCGGCGGACAAAACACGGAGATTGTCAGGTAAGTCATCAACAATCAAAATCACTCTTTCAGTTTTTGTGAAGCCAGTTATAATCGCTGAAGATGGATTTTGAGGTGGGTTGATAGATTCATTCATAAGGAAATAGCCTCTTGCGCCAAAGTGATAATCCGATCAAAGTTAAAATCATTAACATGATCTTCGATCTCTTTAGTGATTAGAAAATGCTCTTGCGGTACTTGGGTCAATAATTGGGCGATCGCGATATTATCTAGCTGTGAAGCTGATTTCTCAAGTTGCACTAGCCATTGTTTTGGCATCACCAACAGCGACTCAGCCGTAAATTTGACTAGAGATGGATTAGTTGTAGGCTCGCGAGTCGCGATCGCTTCATAGATGTACTGCACACCAAGGTATTCAGACATTTTCTCAAAGATTATATCTTCTAGAAAAGGTTTACGCACAAAATCATCACAACCCGTCGATAGGACGATGGCGCGTTCTTCCTCTAAAGTGCTAGCTGTGAGCGCAATGATTGTGGTTGCTTGCCCTTTAAGTTGTGCTCTGATTTGAATCGTGGCTTCATAACCATTCATGATCGGCATCCGCATATCCATCCAGATTAGATCTGGTTGCCATTGCTCCCAAATTGTGACAGCAACCTGACCATTTTCGGCTTCTTTGACTTCAAAGCCGATCGGAGTTAATAATTTGATCAAGATCTGTCGATTTTCCCAGCGATCGTCAACAACTAGAATGCGATAAGTTCTTTGGTTTGGGGCAAGCCCAATGACTCGGTTGGGGGCAGACGCGGCGATTGTCTTGGCAGATTCACTCAACTCCACTTGGATATCAAACTCAAAAGCTGTACCAACTCCAACTTCACTCTTGAAGGTGATATCACCGCCCATAAGCTGCACAAACTTACGGCTAATCGGTAAACCTAAACCTGTACCTTGCTCAGATTTACGCCCTGATTCTGTCTGCATAAACGGATCAAAGACCTTATCGGCTTCATCGGCAGCAATGCCAGCTCCAGTATCAACAACTGAAAAATGGATGTGTGCTAAAGAACCATTGTCCTCTAAATTTTCAAGCTTCACATTGATTGTAATTCCGCCTATTTTTGTAAATTTAAGGGCATTATTAATCAGATTGATTAAAACTTGGCGTAATTTCTTTTCATCTGTACGTATAAATTGAGGGAGATCTGCTGATTGTTCGAGTTTAAGATATAAGTCCTTAGTATCAGCACGCATTTGAAACATTTCTACTACTAAATAGAGCGATTCGCGGAGATCAAAGTCTGTCTTATGGAGGGCTATTCTTCCTGATTCAATTTTGGACATGTCGAGAACATCATTAATCAGAGCCAATAAATGCTCGCCGCTACGACCAATGATACCGAGATTCTCAAGTTGTGATTTATTGAGGCTGCGATCGCGGTTCATGACTTGGGTAAAGCCTAAGATCGCATTTAATGGTGTTCGCAGTTCATGACTCATATTAGCGAGAAATTCACTTTTAGCAACATTGGCAACTTCGGCTTGTTCCTTTGCTTTTTGTAGTTCTATTGTGCGATCGGCTACTTTGGTTTCCAGATTTTCAAAGGATTCTTGCAGTTCTGAAGCCATCTGATTAAAGGAAGTAGATAGAACTGCTAATTCATTAATGTCTTGAATATTCACGCGAGTTTCCAATTCACCATCAGCGATCGCGGCAGCCGCTTGGCTTAACCTTTGAATTGGTTTAGCAATCAGCCGAGAAGTAATCATTCCAACCAAAATTGCGATCGCTAGAGCTACAAAACACAGCAAAATCGTGGTGCGCGTATTGGCATTAATCTGTTCCATAAAGTCTGACTCAGGCACGACAATCACCACTAGCCAATCTAGACCGTAGCGATCGCGCCAAGGCGTGACTTGCAAAAATTGGTGACTACTCCCATTTTCTATGTAAAATTCTAATTGATGGATTTCATTAATTTTCTCTAAACCATCAAACTTATTTTTTAGAAACTCAGTACTAGATTTCACCAGTGGATCAGGACTCTCCAAAGCACTCAATCTTATTTGTTTGCCATCAACAATCTTAGAAAAAGGAACCTTACTAGAACTAGCCACAACCAATCCATTTCTTTCTAAAACAAAAGTACGGCTCGAACGACTAATTGGAATTGTGCGCAGAAAATCACTGATCTGAGAAAGAATTAAATCGACCCCAATTACACCCAGTAAGTTGTTGTTTTTATCGTAGATTGGATAACTTGCGGAAATTGATAACACAGGCTTATCGTCCCATTGGTAAACCTTTGTCCAAACTGGTTTCTTCGCCAGAACTGCATCGGCATACCATCCCTCCTGAAAGACATCGTTCAGATTGTCAATTGTTCGTATATATTGGCGATTGCCACGATCATCAAATGTAAACTCAACGCTTTTCTTTGGTAAACTCTTGCGATCTTCATGTAGCAAAAGCTGTCCATTATCAAGCCGCTCAACACCTAGAAATTCTCGATCTTTATTAGCAAAGTCAATATAGCCAACGTTAAACACCTGCATTTGCCGCCAGAACAAGCGTCCCATCCGCTCAAAATCTTTCGAGTTTAGCAAGCCTGATAAAATCATCTCCTTGTTAATCTGATTAATTTGCTGGGGAGCTGATAAATAGTCTTGCAAATAATAGGAAATTTGTTTGGTGGTGGTTTCACGTAGTTGACCAGTAAGATCATTTATGGATTGCTGTCCGTTTCGCAATGAGACATATCCAGTGATGCTAACTGCGGCAACAATTTGCATAATAAATGGAACAACTAACAAAAGCCGCAAAGATATACCTTGTTTTTGCGGCTTTTGTTGGCTGTTCTTTAGCATTAACGACATAAAATAAATCTGTAGTGACGACTTACAGCGCTTTGCGCTCAAACCCAAACCAAGAAAACTTTTAAAAGCGTTGCTTTGCAACGCTTTTAAAAGTTTTCTTGTGGCTCGTTTGCTCGGCAATTGCTATTAAATTAGTTTTTATCAGATAAACCACTCTAACGCATTTATTTGATAAATGTTCAATTAATTCAAATATTTGATAGAGCACTCCATCACAGCAAATTAAAATGCGAAGTCCAGCACTGACGACTCTTAATTGGGATCAGATTTGGTATTAACTTTGACTTATTCAGAGAGGCTTTGACCTAATAATTTATTTGTAAGGTTAGGATAAATAGAGATTCATGCTATGCATCCTCATCTCTAAAACAAGTAAACAGTGAGTTTTAAGTTATGTATTCAAGCGATTTTGATGCTGTAAGTAGTGAAGCAACTTTGACTTCGCTATCTACGGTTGAAGATGATACTAAAGTTAAATCGGCAAAAGTAGCTCAAAGCTCTAAACAAATTCTTTCCGCTCAAGAATTAAATATACTGAATGCCAAGTCTGATCTCAAAGGGACTTTGCAATTAATTGGACATCTTGCGGTGATGTCTGGTAGTGGCTATCTCTGGGGTACAAATATAGAAAATCTTAGCGATCGCTGGTACATAGCTATACCTGCGTTAATTCTTTATGGATTTAGCTTTGCGATTATGTTTGCGCCCTTGCACGAAGCCTCACACCGCACAGTGTTTACCAATAATCGTGCAAATGATGCATTAGCTTGGTTCGCAGGGCTTTTATCTTTTTATAACAGTACCTTCTATCGGCTTTACCACAAGTGGCATCATCGCTATACGCAGATTCCTGACAAAGATCCTGAACTAAGCGATCGCAAGCCCACAAATCTCAAAGAATATATCATCGAAATTAGCGGTATTACTTGGTGGATTGGCAAGTTTCGCAGACATTTTCTCACGGCGATTGGGAACTTAGAGAACTGTCCGTTTATTCCTGAAAGCTCCCATGCAGAAGTGATTCGCTCTAATCGTCTACAACTATTGGTTTATGCCGTTGCGATCGCGATTTCTATATATTTCCAAAAGCCTTGGTTTATCACCTATTGGATACTACCCCTCGCAGTCGGTCAGCCCATTTTGCGATTTCTCCTCTTAGCCGAGCATACCGATCGCCCCAATACCGACAATATGCTTGCCAATACTCGCACCACCCTCACTCTTGCGCCCTTGCGATTCTTAATTTGGAACATCTCCTATCACGCTGAGCATCATCTCTATGCTTCGATTCCCTTTCATCAACTAGCAGCAGCCCATGAGAAATTAGGTTCCCATTTTGAATGTGTCGAAAATGGCTATATCAAAGTCCATCGTCAAATCATTGCTAATTTCAGTAAGACTGGGAACTCAGCAGCATGAGTGTTTTTGCGATTGAAAACTTTCAGCTTCAGTGCGGTGCGGTTTTGCCACAAGCACAACTGGTTTATCAGACCTATGGTGACCTCAATAGCGATCGCACAAATGTCATTCTCTATCCCACTTCCTACGGAGCGCAACACCCCGATATTGAATGGCTAGTGCGACCTGATGGCATTCTCGATCCGACAAAATGGTTCGTGATAATTATCAATATGTTTGGGAATGGACTATCGAGTTCGCCGAGCAATTGTGTAGAATGTGGACTAGCTGAGCAGGGTTTCTGGTTTACGCAGCTAGATAACGTCACTGCTCAAGAGCAATTGCTACGCGAAGTCTTTGGGATTGAACGCTTAGCCCTAGTTTACGGCTGGTCGATGGGCGCTCAGCAAGCCTACCATTGGGGTGCATTATTTAGCGATCGCGTGGAAAGAATTGCCGCGATTTGTGGCACTGCGAAAACCACCGATCATAATCGCATCTTCTTAGAAAGTTTGCGCTATTCCCTAACTGGCGATCCAACTTGGAATGGAACTAGTTTTGATGGTATTCCCGATCGCGGATTTCGCACTTTTGCCAGAATTTATGCGAGTTGGGCAGCCTCCCAAGCCTTTTATCGCGAAGGTTTGTATTATCAATTCGGTTATGAATCTCTCGAAGATTATCTCTTGCGTGGTTGGGAATCTGGCTATCGCAAGCGCGATCCCCGAAATTTGATGGCGATGCTTGATACTTGGCTAAGGTGTGATGTCAGCGATAATTCTATCTATCAAAAAGATTATGAGCTTGCCATGCGATCGATTCAAGCGCAAACCCTAGTCATGCCCAGCACTACGGACTTGTATTTTACCCCCGAAGATTGCGATCGCGAGGCGGCTCTAATTCCTAATAGTGCCTATTTTCCCATTCCTTCAATCTGGGGACATCGTGCTGGTAATCCCTATCAAAATCCTGAAGATGAAAAATTTATTCGTCAAGCAATTGGGGAATTACTAAGTCGCTAAGCATCATCGGGATAGATTCTCTTGCATCCATAACCGAAAAGCCTTCATAGCTTTACTGCGTCCTTGGCTAAGGCTGATCTCTAAAAACTGCGGTATGACATCGAGGATAGGAATATCACCAAAAATAGGGCTTAACTGTGATTCGACATACTCGCCATCACGCAAGATATAAATTTTCAATGTCTGATCGTATAGCCATAGTTCAGGTACACCGAGGACGCGGTAAACATCAAACTTGGTTTTGGATGTTACATCTACCTCGATCGCTAGATCAGGTGGAGGATCGATGGTCATGTCCAGTTTACGGATACCACGCATAGCGACATTGTTTTGAATGTAGAAGCAGTCATCAGGTTCTAGTCCTGCAAGTTTGTCAACACGCTTGAAGGTTGTAGATCCAAACCCTTCAAAATCGATCTCCATTTCGTCCATCAGGACTTGGACAAAATCTCTAATCAAAACTTTAATTTTTTCGCTTTCAGGCAGGGGCAAAGCAATTTCTAATACACCGTTTAAATAAGCAATTCTTGATCTACGCTTGTCGCCAAGGTCTTGGAGGATAGATTCAAATTGCTCCCAATCGATATCGTGGAGGACTGTACTTTGTCCTGCTAAGGTCTCAATCTGCGAGATTCGTAATAGGGTGGTCATCTGCATATCTCCTAGCTTTACTCATCCAGCGATCGCTATTTACAGTTTACGCTAGCTACAACGATCAGAAAAAATCGTTTGCAAAAAACAAATTCGCCGCCAAAAAGGTTCATTGAAATATTATTGACAAGATTGATACTAGACTGCATTTTAATTTGAGCGATAATCCCGTTTGTTGAGAGATACACATTATGACTAAGGCTTTATCTGAAATTGCTCAAGAAAAAGGGATTCGTTATTTTCTCATTTCCTTCACTGACCTCTTTGGCGTGCAACGCGCTAAATTAGTGCCAACTGCTGCGATCGACTCGATGGAAGCCAATGGCGCAGGCTTTGCGGGATTTGCCACATGGCTCGACATGACACCCGCCGATCCTGATCTCTTCGCCATTCCCGATCGCAATAGTCTTTTCCCTTTACCTTGGCAACCAGAAATTGGCTGGATGCCCGCCGATCTCTACATGAATGGCGAACCCGTTAAACAAGCCCCACGCTATGTTCTCAAGCAAGCCCTCATCCAAGCCAAAGCCCTTGGCTATCGAGTCAAAACGGGTGTGGAATGTGAATATTTCCTGCTCTCTGCTGATGGTACGGATATTTCTGATTTAAGCGATCGCGCTAGCAAGCCCTGCTACGACCAACAATCTCTGATGCGCCGATTCGATATCATTGCCGAAATCTGTGATGCGATGTTAGCGATGGGTTGGGGAGCCTATCAGAACGACCATGAAGATGCCAATGGTCAATTTGAGATGAACTGGACTTATGCTGATGCTTTAGTCACAGCCGATCGCCATGCCTTTTTTAAATATATGGTCAAAGCGATCGCCGAAAAACACGGCTTCCGAGCCACCTTTATGCCCAAGCCATTTCCTCATTTGACGGGCAACGGCTGTCATATGCACCTCTCGCTGTGGGACCGCGAAGGACGGAAGAACCTATTTCATAGCGACGCGAACGATCTCGGTCTATCGCCGACGGCGCATGCATTCCTCGGCGGCGTCCTGCACTCAGCCCCGGCCCTGTCGGCCCTCATCAACCCGGCGGTGAATTCGTATCGGCGAATCCACGCGGCGGGGACATCCTCGGGCGCAACGTGGTCACCCAACACGATCAGCTACGCCGGCAACAACCGAACGCACATGATTCGCATTCCGGGCCCGGGGCGATTCGAGTTGCGCCTCGGCGACGGCGCGATGAACCCGTACCTTGCGGCCGCCGCGATTCTGGAAGCCGGCTTGGACGGGATCGAAAACCGCCGCGATCCCGGCCCGCGATGCGACGTGAATGCGTATCAAGATCGCATGG
>JANNDZ010000781.1:0-4673 GCA_031378395.1 Pseudanabaena sp. OTE_75_metabat_487_sub | reverse complement strand
GGCTGAAATAGAAAATCAGATTCAAAGAATGACATGTTTAGAGGTTAATGGTAAACAATTAGACCTTGGCAAATGGTTTGTCGATATTTTGTACGTACCAACATTAAAATTGGAATGATTTTTTGTCTGGAAGTCCCTAATTCCTTTTTCATGGATATAAACTAATGTCGGCAATAGATCTAGCAAGATTTTCTTAACCGTAGCTTCTTCCAAGCACCCTTCAGAATGAACAATATCGCTCAGATCTTTGCCATCAATCCATTCTTGAACCAGATAAAACTCGTTGTCTTCGCAAAATGAAGCATAAAGCTCTGGTACAAGCCCGTTATCTTTGCCCAAGGCTTCCAATGTCGCCGCCTCACGTTGAAAGCGATCGCGCACAATTTTATAAATATCAGGATTATCTGCGATCGCCTTGAGTTGCTTGATCACACAAATCCGTCGCGAAGGCATCTGTGTATCTTCCGCCAAAAAAGTTTGACCGAATCCACCTGAGCCAAGTACTCGCAGAACTTGATAACGATTAGACAGTAGATAAGTCATGTTTTACGCAAGCTCGCGACTTTCATCTAGTTTTAAGGTTATTTGTGAGCTTGTCAATAAAAAAAGAGGAAGCGCTAAGCGCTTCCTCTTTTTTTCAAGAATTAGTCAGAAGGAGGGCTGACTTGTTCTTTGAAGGACTTACCAGCAGAGAAGGCAGGAACCTTAGTTGCAGGGATTTCCATCTTTTCGCCAGTCTTAGGGTTGCGACCTTCGCGGGCTTTGCGATCGCGAGCTTCAAAGGAGCCAAATCCAACCAAAGTTACTTTGTCTCCGCCAGCTACAGTATCGATGATTACTTCAAGTGTTGCAGAAAGAACTTCGTCGGCAGTCTTTTTATTGACTGACAAGCCCTTTTCGGCAGCTTTTTTAGCAATAGCATCAACTAGTTCACCTTTGTTCATAGGTTTCCCCTTATATATAGAGATGATTTGTGAGTATGAGTTTAATGTCAAAGAAATGTTTGTGCGATCGCTTTTTGTGGAAGCCGCACTGACTATGACTTCTGTTTGATCATTCTAATAGCAACTTGCCACTTGTGTATATACACAACGATTAATTTGTATGGATTTGAGCAGTTTTTTTTAAATACTTATTGCCACAATTCTTTGTTAAAGCCCTGAAAAGCTCTTGCTGCAAGCATTTCAGGATTTCACCTTCAAATCAAATTAGTGTAACGCATACAGGGCAAGCACTTCACAAAAGTTCAAGTTTTTCCGATAAATTTCTGTATTTCAAGAACTTGCCCCACCAGCATGACCATCTAAAAGAGCGCGATGCATTCCTTTTGATGGATTCTTAGGCGATTTGTTGGCAATGATTCAAAATTCTGGTTTTTGATCGAGATAATATTGTTAACAATTCTTATCAAAACCCAAAATGCAGTCATCTACGCCAGCTAGTACCACTGGGCTAACTCGTCAGTCCCCTTTAATAATTGCGCCATTTTTCCTTTGGGGTACAGCGATGGTAGTGATGAAAGCGTTGCTGCCCCAGACTAGCCCAATGTTCATGGCAGCAGTGCGATTGATTCCCGCAGGAATATTGCTGGTTATAGGTGCGGCTTATTTTGGTAGGCAGCAGCCTAAGGGTTGGCAAGCTTGGTTATGGATTAGTTTGTTTGCATTAGTTGATGGAACCATGTTTCAGGGCTTTTTGGCTCAGGGCTTAGTGCGAACTAATGCAGGGCTTGGCTCATTACTGATCGATTCTCAACCTCTCGCAGTGGCGGTGATGGCTGCGGTTTTATACAAAGAGAGAATTGGGATTGGGGCAACGCTTGGGTTATTTGTAGGCATAGTCGGAATTGGACTAATTGGTTTGCCAGCAGAATTGATGACAGCTTTGCTCGCAGGGGATTTTGCGACAGTTTTAGAGGCGGGAGTATTTACCATCGGTGAGTGGTTTATGCTCGGTGCATCATTATCAATGGCGATCGGGACGATTTTGATTCGTCCTGTGGTGCGCTACGCTGATCCAGTCATGGCAACGGGTTGGCATATGATTATTGGCGGGTTGCCATTATTGCTAATTTCCAATCAAATCGAGCAGCAACAATGGCAAGATTTGAGTGCTTGGGGTTGGCTTGGCATGGCATATATGGCGATTATGGGCAGTGCGATCGCCTATGGATTATTTTTCTTTTTTGCTTCTTCGGGAAGTTTGACTACCTTGAGCGCATTGACCTTCTCAACACCAGTATTTGCACTCATGTTTAGTAGTCTTTTTTTAGGTGAGAATCTGACGCTAGTGCAATGGATTGGCGTGATTTTGACTCTGAGCAGCATTTATCTTGTCAGTATGCGCGGGGCAGGGCAAGATGGTAATGATCAAGAAACTGAAGATATTTCTGTAACTAACATTTTGCCTGCAACTGAGCAAGTTGTAGTTAGTTCAGCTCTACCAGTTTTGCAGCAGCCTATCAATGAATCGCGAATGCGCGATTGAAAAATCCGAAAAAGCTCTATGCCTACTTTATATACTGCAATTACCAATCATGGTTTTGGTCATGCCACGCGCACTGCGGCTGTCCTTGCCGAACTGCAACAGCGATCGCCTGATATTAAATTAATTATTGCGACGACGGCTCCACGTTGGTTATTGGAGGAGTATATCGAAGGTGAATTTGTTTATCATCAGCGTGTGTTTGATGTGGGCGTAATTCAGATTGATAGCCTACAAGTCGATCGCGAGGCAACTTTTGAGGCATGGCAACAGATTCGCGAACAGCAAGTAGATTTGATCGAAGCTGAAGTCAAGTTTCTCCAAGAAAATCAAGTTGATCTAATATTTGGTGATATTCCGCCAATGGTTGCGGAGATTGCTAAAGCTGCCAAAATTCCTTGTTGGATGGCAGGAAATTTTGGCTGGGATTTTATTTATCGCGATTGGGGTGGCAAGTTTATGGAAATGGCCGATCGCCTATCAGAAACTTACGGTCATTGCGATCGCCTATTTCGCTTACCCTTTGCAGAACCAATGAGTTGTTTCTCAAACATTGAAGATGTGGGGCTGACTGGCGCAAAGCCTAAATATTCGGCAGAATATTTACTTAATAAATTTAATTTAGATCGCGATCGCCCGACAGCTCTGCTTACTTTTGGTGGTCTGAGTTTGCAAGCTATTCCTTATCAAAACCTTGCCAATTTCCCAGACTGGCAATTTGTCACCTTTGATCGCGATGCTCCTGATTTGCCAAATCTGACTAAAGCTAATTGCGATCGGCTCCGTCCTGTTGATCTGATGGTGGTATGCGATCGGCTCGTCACCAAACCTGGGTATGGAACATTAGCTGAAGCTTTACGAGTTGGTATTCCTTTGGTTTGCCTCACTCGTGAGGGCTTTTTAGAAGCAGAAACTCTAATTTCTGGTGTAAAAAACTACGCCGATCATTTGATTATTTCGCCTCAAGAGTTTTATGAAGGTGACTGGTCATTTTTAAATGTGCCACCAAAAGCGCCAGACTTGGCAAATGCAGATCAGCTAAATATGCATGGTGAAGCAACGATTAATCAAGCGATTTGTGATTACTTTGGAATAGTTGTTGAGGCGGCGCAGCCAACTTCAACAACTTAAAAAATTAATTAAATTTACGCAATGGGTTTTGACTTGGTTGTTTTGATACACTTGGGATCGATTGTCAGCTTAAACTAAAAATCTCTGGTGCTGAGGAATCGACAAATATGCAAATCGATCACTACTACAAACTTCTAGGTTTGACATCTAACGCGACTTTAGAAGATGTCAATAAAGCTTATAAATCGCTAGCTTTGCTATGGCATCCCGATCGCATTCCTAGAGAGAATGTGCAACAGCAATTGCAAGCTCAAGAAAAGCTGAAAGAGATTAACCATGCAAGGGATAGTTTACGCAAGGCTGTAGAACAGAAAGTATCCAATTCACAAGCTAAACATTCTCATCACACGACAACCCAAAGTAATCGGCAATATCACCAACACCAAACCAGATATCAAAGCAAGTACCAGAGCGCTCATCAAAGCACATATCAAGCGCAACAACAAACTTCAGAACAATCTTCAGAACGTTATCGTCCTCATCAATCACAATATCAATCTCAGACGTACCAATCCTATCAGTCTTACCAATCTTCGCAGTCCCGTCAGCAAACCAGCAAGCAAGCCAATCCTCAGCCCGAGCCGCATAGTAAACCGCATGAACCTGCTCAAGCTTCACCAAAATCACCAAAGCCTGATTTAACTGGAGCCGATTTTAGGGGTGCGAATCTGCGCGAAAAGTATTTAGAAGGGCGTAATCTTAGCTATGCCAATCTCAGTAACGCTGACCTGTCCGATGCTTTCTTGCATCGTGTCAATTTTCAAGGTGCAAATCTGCAAGGTGCCAATTTATTTCGGGCCAATTTATTTCAAGCTAATTTGCAAAATGCAGATTTACGCGGGGCTAATTTAATTGGTGCAGACTTGAGCGGCGCAGATTTAAGCGGCGCAGATTTGAGCGGCGCAAAAGTTGGTTTTGGCGAGAAGGTTATGGTCAAACTAACGAATGTCAATTTCAAAGGCGCAACGATGCCAAATGGCTCAGTTCACTCATAAGAAAAGCCTCACAAAGCGAGGCTTTTCAAAAAAAGAGAGTTGGGGGGGCGAGGGGCCGCCCAC
>JANNDZ010000913.1:0-2171 GCA_031378395.1 Pseudanabaena sp. OTE_75_metabat_487_sub | reverse complement strand
TGTTTTGCAACGAAATGTTAAGCATAGTGATTTCAGAGAATATTGTTAAGCTTAACGTCATCCAGTAATTCTAATTACGAACCCGATTTTTAGTTTTTTCAGAGCCTTAGGCTCTGAAAAAACTAAAAATCGGGTTTTATGAAAGTCTGCCGATGGCAAACTTTCATAAAACCCGATTTCTACGATGATATTTACTAAACGTTATTTCTGTTTAAGTGTTTTGGGTGAAGAGAGGTTACGCTTAGCGTAACCTCTCTTAAAACTAGTTATAAATTTTCTGAGACTTGATTATGCCCGTATGAATGAAAAATCCACTTCGCAGTTCTCTAAATATCGGATCTTGGGTTTAGTTGGCAGGGGGCAATTTGGCAAGGTTTTGTGTGCGCGGATGAGAGACACAGGAAAATTGGTCGCGCTCAAGGAGCTAGAGCATAAGCGGTTTCCCACTAGTAAGCTCTTACGCGAACTGCGTTTTTTGTTGACTTTACAGCATGAAAATATAGTTACTTGTACTGCACTAATGCATCACCAAAATTATCGCTATTTGGTGATGGACTACTGTGAGGGTGGGACATTGCGGGATCTAATGAACCATAGCAAGACTTTATCAGTCCAGCAATGCTTTGATTTAATTAATGAGATTCTGTTGGGTTTAGAACATGCCCATGGGGAAAATATTATTCATTGCGATATCAAGCCTGAAAATATATTGCTAAAAATCACAGCTAAGGGATGGCAAGCAAAAATTTCTGATTTTGGGATTGCTCGTCTCAGCCAAGAGATAGGCACTGATAGCAACAATACTGGTTCCCCAGGATATATGGCTCCTGAACGATTTTATGGTCAGTTTTCGGCAGGTTCAGATATTTATGCAGTTGGGATTATTTTGTATGAGCTTTTTGTTGGTAAGCGCCCTTTTTCAGGAATGCCCACTGAGTTAATGAATGCTCATTTAAATCATCGGATCATTATTCCCGATCGCTTGCCCCGATCGCTTGCCAAGATTATTACGAAAGCACTCGAAAAACTGCCAAAGCGCAGATATACTTCGGCCGAAGAAATGCGGCAGGATCTAGAGGCAATTCGTTCTGAAGATTTTAGCCAGCTTAGAACGGGGCTTGATGCTGAGAGTTGTGCGACAGTTCTCTTTGCTAAAAAGTCTCAACATTTCGCTCACAAAAAAACAGATGCAGAAATTATTGGGCTAGTTGGCGCAGAAAAATCTCGTTTTTATAGTACTTCCAGTTTTCTCTTGCATTGGCATAGTCTGAGTCTTGATCAATCAGAACAAATTGCTAAATCTGAATATGAGATTGAGGCGATCGCTTTTGCTCATAAGACTTTGTTTGCGATCACTAACCGATCAATCTATCAATTTGGACAGGGAAAGCCCAAATCTTTACATCATTCCGTGCAACCGTTTAAATGGGCGATTTCTCCCCATGGTGACTGGTTTGCCGTATCTACTGGTAAACAATTAGAAATCCGAAATTTAGTCTATAACCGAGCCATGCGCTTGGAGTTTGCCACTAGAGACTTAAGCTGCATAATTGCCTTCGATCAACATCATTTATTAGCGATCGCAAATAAGCCAGAAACTAATGAAAGTCGGGCGATCGTCATTTCTCGACGATGTAATGTGATGTATCGATTAGCTTTACCTGTTGCGATCAATTATGGGATTGCAACATTTACTCATAATCGTGTACTTCTTCTAGAAGCTGGTAACCACAAAAACATCTTTTTGCTCGATCTCACCCCTTATCGACTTATAAGGATTCCCCTAGAATACGAAGTCTTACTTATGGTGGCAACGCCTTGGGGATATGCGATTACAGCTAATTACAGTGATGAGCAGACAATTTTGATGTTGTTAGATTTGCGCGGTAATAATATTAATAACTTGATTATTGATGGCAAAGTAACGGCGATCGCACCAGTTGACATTAATTTATTAGCGATCGCCACCTCAGAAATATCTGGCTATAAGCTATATGCCATCAATCTTAAAAAGCTTGAAATTGATCTTGTTTTTTAATACCAATTCTTCTCAAAATAAAAAAATTGCGGCGTTTTGATCCGCAATTTTTTTGGTAAGGGACTTACACAAAATAATCGATCCCCAAAATATAGCGGCGGGCTTTGCCCGCCGCTATATTTTGGGGTTTTAT
>JANNDZ010000902.1:0-2922 GCA_031378395.1 Pseudanabaena sp. OTE_75_metabat_487_sub | reverse complement strand
TTAAAATTTATTTTTCCTTGTTTTACCCTAGTCATGAGCTCTGTTTCTGGTGGTAATCCCACCAATTCAAACAACAAGCTATCAAAGGTTTGAAATAGCTGAAAAAATATTGTGTCAGTACGCATCAGCTTATATTAGCGAATTTTAATTACAAGCCACTAGATCTTGCTGAGCTTTGACCTGTAAGAATTCTTTACACTTTAAATTTAGGCGATCGCATCGAAATAGCCGCAAAACCTGTTTGAATAGAGAATAGTGCTTTTAATTAAGTAGGACTAGCGTAACGCGCTTCCCCTACTCATCTTTAAATCCTGTTGTTTTTTATTATTTTTCATATTATTTAGTTTGTCCTATGGTCGCATCCTCAACAGTTCGCATTAGTTCTCGCAAAAGTCAGCTAGCACTGGTACAAACCCATTGGATACAGGCTGAACTAAGCAAAGCACATCCTAATCTCCAGTTTGATGTCGTCACCATGAGCACACAGGGTGACAAGATTCTTGATGTTCCTCTTGCTAAAATCGGCGACAAGGGCTTATTTACCAAAGAATTAGAAGTTTCAATGCTGTCTAAGCAGTCAGATTTAGCAGTGCATAGCCTCAAAGATCTACCCACAAATTTGCCTGAAGGGCTAATGCTTGGGGCTGTAACTGAGCGCGAAAATCCTGCTGATGCGTTGGTTGTTCATGAAAAGCTAAAGGACAAAACCCTCGAAACTTTGCCATCAGGTACTGTCGTTGGTACATCTTCACTCCGTCGCTTAGCCCAGTTGCGCCATTACTATCCTCACCTTACTTTTAAGGATGTACGGGGGAATCTCAATACTCGTCTGCAAAAGCTAGATTCTGGTGAATATGATGCCCTAATTCTTGCTGCCGCAGGCTTGCAACGCTTAGGAATGGGCGATCGCGTCCATGAGGTGATTGATGCAGAGATTTCTCTTCATGCAGTTGGACAAGGTGCTTTAGGTATCGAATGTCGTGTTGAAGATCCAGAAATTCTTGCTTTATTTGTACCAATCATCCACTATGACACCACTCAACGCTGCCTCGCAGAGCGTTCATTCTTGCGCGAACTTGAAGGTGGTTGCCAAGTTCCCATTGGGGTGAATACTTCCATTAATGCTGACAAGCTCACATTAAAAGGAATTGTTGCTAGCCTTGATGGTAAAACTCTAATCAAGGGAGAAGTCACAGGTGATTTAACCAAACCTGATGCGATCGGTCTAGAACTAGCTCATCAACTCAAGGATAAGGGTGCTCAAGATATTCTTAACAAGATTTTCGCAGAAGTTCGTGCTTAGAAATTAGTAGGGTGGGCAATGCTCACCCTACTACTCTTGCGGCAAAATCCGAAAATGATAATAGACAAGCTCTAGAACAATAATTAAGTTGATAGCACTGTGCAGCCTGACTATTTAGAACGAATCCTCAAAGCTCGTGTGTATGATGTCGCGCAAGAAACACCATTAGAATTTGCCCCTAACCTATCGGCGCGATTGAATAATCGGCTGCTGCTAAAAAGAGAAGATATGCAATCAGTCTTCTCTTTTAAATTACGCGGTGCTTATAACAAAATGGCGCAATTATCTCCTGAATTGCTTGCTAAGGGTGTGATTGCCGCATCGGCGGGAAACCATGCTCAGGGAGTAGCCCTCAGTGCTCGCGAGTTAGGGACAAAAGCAATTATTGTCATGCCTGTGACTACGCCACTAGTGAAAGTGAATGCGGTAAAAATGCGTGGTGGGGAGGTGGTCTTGCATGGTGACACCTATGATGATGCCTATGCCTATGCGAGGCTATTGGAAGCTGAGAAGAACCTCACCTTTATCCATCCCTTTGATGATCCTGACGTGATTGCGGGACAGGGAACAATTGGCATGGAGATTTTGCGCCAATATCAGAAACCAATCCATGCGATTTTTGTCGCGATCGGTGGTGGTGGATTGATTTCGGGTGTGGCGGCTTATGTGAAGCGATTACGACCTGAAATCAAAATTATTGGTGTAGAGCCAGTTGATTCTGATGCGATGTCCCGATCGCTACAAGCTGGACATCGAGTGCGCCTCGATCAAGTTGGTCTATTTGCCGATGGCGTGGCGGTGCGTGAAGTTGGGCAAGAGACTTTTCGCCTTTGTCAGCAATATGTTGATGAGATTTTGCTGGTTGATACTGATAATACTTGTGCGGCGATTAAGGATGTTTTTGAGGATACGCGCTCGATCTTAGAGCCTGCTGGAGCTTTGGCGATCGCAGGTGCAAAGGCATATGTCGAACGCGAAGGTATCGAAGGACAGACTCTAGTTGCGATCGCCTGTGGCGCGAATATGAACTTTGATCGCTTGCGGTTTGTTGCTGAGCGTGCGGAACTAGGCGAACATCGCGAGGCGATTTTTGCGGTGACGATTCCTGAACATGCTGGCAGTTTGCGGAAGTTTTGCGAACTAATGGGCAAGCGAAACTTAACTGAATTTAGTTATCGGATTGCCGATCAAGAAATTGCTCATATTTTTGTCGGTGTGCAGATTGTCAATCGCGCAGATGCGGCAAATCTCGCAACCACGTTTGCAGAGAATGGGTTTACTGCGATCGAGATTACCGATGATGAACTCACGAAGTTACATCTACGACATAAGGTCGGAGGGCGATCGCCTCTAGCTCATAATGAGCTTCTCTATCGTTTTGAGTTTCCTGAGCGTCCAGGCGCGTTGATGAAGTTTGTTAGTTCGATGAGTCCCAATTGGAATATTAGTTTGTTCCATTATCGTAATAATGGCGCGGATTATGGAAGGATTGTTGTCGGTGTGCAAGTACCTCCGTCAGAGATGGAAGAGTGGCAAGCTTTTCTCGATACTCTCGGCTATCGCTATTGGGATGAGAGCCAAAATCCAGTCTATAAGTTGTTTTTAGGTTGATATTTTTG
>JANNDZ010000901.1:0-1672 GCA_031378395.1 Pseudanabaena sp. OTE_75_metabat_487_sub | reverse complement strand
GAAAACTATATTCATTGGAAGTTGATAGGAAAACCGTCTCGATATCATTAGCCAATGTCTTATTTGTATGTGCCATCTGTAGTTCCAATTCAAAATCTGAAACTGCTCTTAATCCTCGAATTAAAACCTGTGCTTGCTTGAGGTGGGCATAGGTGACAGTTAGCCCTGTAAAGGTGTCAACATCAACATTATCTAAATGTTGAGTTGCTTGACGAATTTGGATCATTCTTTCCTCCATCGTAAATAGAGGATTTTTATTAGGATTACGTAAAACTGCAACAATCACGCGATCGAATAGATGACTTCCGCGCTTAATAATATCGAGATGTCCAAAGGTAATGGGATCGAAACTACCTGGATAAATGGCAATCAATGCAGTCACCGACTAGCTATAGATAGCAATTATAACAGCGCAAAGCCCTGACGTAAAACCCTTAAAAGTGCTGCAAAGCAGCACTTTTAAGGGATTTACAGCAATTACTGATCAAACGAACTAAAAGAGATTTTTTAAAAGTGTTGCGAAGCAACACTTTTAAAAAATCTCTTGGTTTGGATTTAAGCGCAAAGCGCTATAAGTGGTTTTATTATTAAAGGCTACTAGAACCAAGATATTTACCGATCGCTGGCGAATAGATTTCATAAATCATCGTGATGGGTTCGCCTCCATGCCACAACAAATAATGTCTGCCCCAATAAGTGTCAATTTCAGGATAGCCAAAAGCTTCAGCTAAATTGGGAGAATGACCTTTATAAATACCTTTGAGATCGCGGTAAAGCTCAGTGTACTTTTGGTTAAGGCTGACCCAAATTGGCAATGATGGATCTTTGAGATATTTTTGCATCGTTGCCTCAGACCACCAAGAGGTTGCATGGGAAAATATTTCGCCCGTTTGCTGCGATCGCAAAAAGATCTGACGGCGAATTCGAGGTGCTGCGATCGCGGTAATATCCGATGGTGCATTGTCGTCACTATCTCCGATTGGAGTCATGGCAACTACATCCACAGAGATTTCTGATTGCGTCAATAGCTGTAAATGTCGAGTTGGTGCGCCGTCGCCCATCAAGAACATTTGCCAAGTGGGAGATAGCAGGTTAAATGGCAAACCTTTCCGAATGTCGGCTTCGCAGCCTTGCCACATCGGTTCTTCGATGCGATTCCATGCTGAGATGATTCCCCTATTGAGAGACGGATTTGCAGGAGTAGATGCGCTTGGAGGAGATGATAGTTTCATACAGGATTTATCTTAACAATCCGTAACATATCCATTATTGTAGTGCAAACAAAAAGAAACTCACTACGTGAGCTTCTTTTTGTTTGCACGCATCCACAGAGAGTTGCGATGCAACTCTCTGTGGAAAATCAAGACATTCTCAGTAATCTTATTTGGGCAACAATGAAAATAGCAGGAATAATCCGACCATAATTAGTGGCGATCGCTCTCCAACCTAGATCCGCAAAAAACAAGCCCCAGAGCGCAGGTGTAATCACCGAAAACACAGTCCGCGCCGCCGTATATTGAGTAGCCGCTACTGCCATTCCCCGTTTTGCAATATAGGTAGACACATAAGCATTTAAACGAGTCGCGATCGCTGTTCCGCCAGCTTTAAGTACTTCGTACCCAACTTGATAAGATGCAAAATGCCATGCCATTTGTCTCGCGATCGCAGTGAG
>JANNDZ010000875.1:0-2850 GCA_031378395.1 Pseudanabaena sp. OTE_75_metabat_487_sub | reverse complement strand
TCCAGTTAAGTCCATGCAGGGAGAGCAACTTGATGAAGTGGATGTAATATCTAAAGGTTTCTTAGGCGATCGCGCTTATGCCTTGTGGGATCGCGAAACGGAGAGAATTGCGAGTGCCAAGAATCCCAAAAAATGGGCGAAATTGCTAGGGTTTCAGGCAGGTTTTGTGTCATCTCCTAAACCTCAAGCTTCAATGCCTTCCGTTAAATTTGCCTTGCCTGACGGAAATACAATTACTAGTGACAATACTGATATAAACACTACTCTCTCGCAAGCCGTGGGAAGAGATGTGCAGTTGCTCAGTGCTGCACCTGAAGCACCAAGTTTAGATCAGTACTGGCCAGATATTGAAGGAGCGCTTAATCGAGAAGTTATAACCCAATTGTTTATGCCATCAGGGACTTTCTTTGATTCTTGCCCTATTCATGCGATTACAACTGCAACCTTAGCTCAACTAAAGAATATATATCCTGAAGGAGCTTTTGAACCCTGTCGGTTTCGCCCGAACATCTTAATTGAGCCGATGGATGCGGAAGCTAAATTTATTGAGGATGATTGGGTCGGCAGTAAAATGTTTATCGGTGATCAAGTTTGCCTAAGCATTGATACTTCCTGTCCTCGATGTGTGGTGACAACTATTGCTCAGTTAGATCTTCCAACTGATTTAAATATTTTGCGAACCACAACTAAACATAACAAGACGATCGCAGGTATTCGCACTTCAGTACTACAGGAAGGAGTAATTCGTTGTGGCGATCAAATTTGGTTAGAGTAAAATCCAAGAATTAGTGTTGCAGCGTGGAGCGCTGCAACACTAATTCTTGGATTACATATGTTTAATAATAAATTCCGTAATTGTCGTTAAGCCGATCTGAGTTTTGAGATTGCTAAATACAAAAGGTTTGTCACCACGCATTTTTCGAGCATCGCGATCCATTACATCTAGATCTGCGCCAACATAGGGAGCAAGATCGATTTTATTAATTACTAATAAATCAGACTTAGTAATTCCAGGGCCTCCTTTACGAGGAATTTTGTCACCTGCGGCAACATCAATTACGTATAAAGTTAAATCAACTAATTCTGGGCTAAAGG
The DNA here is from genome assembly GCA_031378395.1 of Pseudanabaena sp. OTE_75_metabat_487_sub. Classification (GTDB taxonomy): domain Bacteria; phylum Cyanobacteriota; class Cyanobacteriia; order Pseudanabaenales; family Pseudanabaenaceae; genus Pseudanabaena. The sequence continues at coordinate 1,755 of JANNDZ010000875.1, read as the reverse complement.
TAGAAGCAAGATTATCACCACCACTTTCTACAAATAATAAATCTAAATCGGTAAAGCGAAGCTCTAACTGCTCGATCGCAGCTAAATTCATCGATGCATCTTCCCGAATCGCAGTATGAGGACATCCGCCCGTCTCTACACCCACAATGCGATCGCACGATAGAGCTTCACTGCGCACTAAAAACTGCGCATCTTCTTGAGTATAGATATCATTGGTGACAACGGCAATTTGGAAATGCGATCGCATGGATTTACAAAGAGAATCAACGAGGGCAGTTTTTCCAGAACCAACGGGGCCAGCAACTCCGACACGAAATGGGGACATTGGGATTTATCCTGCTTGTATATGAGGTAAAGTGGTGATGAAACAAAGCGTCGTCTCTACTTTACTGTAATTTTAGCTAATGCACATTGTTACAAAACGTTTGTCAAAAACTGGTTCATCAAAAGAAACTAAGCAATTAGTCGATCAGAAATCTCTCTTAACACTTGCGCTTATTGCTGAAGATAGAACCCGTAGTCGTCATCGATTTATAACGGTTGAAGGAGAAGAGATTAATCTACAGCTTCAAAGAGGAACTGTGCTCAGAGAAGGTGATATTCTTGCTGATGAGAATAGTCAGGCGATCGCAATTGTTATCGCTAAGCCTGAGCCAGTAGTCACCGTCACTGCTAAAAATCCTCTTGAATTTTTGAGAGCCGTTTATCATTTAGGCAATCGCCATATTTCTTTGGAAATTACGGAAACATATTTGCGATTAACTCCAGACTCAGTTCTAGAAGATATGGTTTTGCAAATGGGACTGACCGTAACTCACGAAACTCAACCTTTTCAACCTGAGTCTGGGGCTTATCATCATCACCATGATCATTAATCCCGATTCTTGGCAATTATTGCGATTGCTACAACTCACCAGCCCCGCTTTACCAGTTGGTGCTTACAGCTATTCCGAAGGAATTGAATATCTCTGTAGTAATGGCATTATTCAAACTGAGTCAGATCTCTGCAACTGGTTAAAAAGAGAGATGAGTTTTGGATTTATTACTAACGAAGCGGCGAACGCACTTCGCGCTCATCAAGCAATGATATCTAACGATATCACCGCGTTAAACTATTGGAACAACTGGCTATCAGCCACTAGGGAGTCTGAAGAAGTCCGCCTCGCTAGTTGGCAAATGGGACAGTCCTTAATGAAGTTATGGTGGCAACTTCCAGATAGTCAAAACGATCAATTCGCTATCCGTAAATCAATCAGCGAGCTTTTACCGACCGCCAAAGATAACGCTCAAGGTAGAGGTTGTAACTATGCGATCGCCTTTGGCATTGTAGCGGCAAGCCTAGGAATTGACGTTAGTAATACAACTGTTGGCTATATTTATAGTTGGTTATCCAATTTAGTTAGTGCGGCGGTAAGGGCTGTTCCATTTGGACAAACGACTGGTCAGCAGGTTATTTTCAATCTCAGCACTGATATTCTTAGTAGTTCTCAATTGGTATTAAGACGTTTAGATAATGAATTGGAGTGGTGTGGTTGGGGGGCAAGTTTAGCTTGTGCTAACCACGAAACTCAATATTCGCGATTATTTCGTAGCTGAAATATAACTAAATCCATATTTTTTTGTATACTCCCCTCCCACTAAAAAAATAGACATATGAAACCAAGAAATAGTGGGGTAAAGCCCGCCCCACTATTTCTTGGCTAAGAAGTAACTGCCACTGGTCTTGTTAAGACATACAGTACTCAGCACTCTGAA
>JANNDZ010000869.1:0-6094 GCA_031378395.1 Pseudanabaena sp. OTE_75_metabat_487_sub | reverse complement strand
CTAAAGTAGTTGGAATCGACTTAGGTACGACAAACTCAGTCGTCGCCGTCATGGAAGGGGGCAAGCCAACGGTAATTGCAAACGCCGAAGGCTTCCGTACCACACCCTCAGTTGTTGCTTATGCCAAAAATGGCGATCGCTTAGTTGGACAAATTGCTAAGCGCCAAGCCGTAATGAACACTGACAACACCTTTTATTCAGTTAAGCGCTTTATCGGCAGACGTTATGACGAAGTTAGTGGCGAATCCAAGCAAGTCGCATACAAAGTTGTAAAAGTAGGTGAAAATGTCAAAATTGACGCACCTGCCGTTAGTAAGCAGTTTGCACCCGAAGAAATTTCTGCTCAAGTATTGCGTAAGTTAGTTGACGACGCTAGCAAATATTTAGGTGAAACTGTCACTCAGGCAGTCATCACCGTTCCTGCATATTTCAATGACTCGCAACGTCAAGCCACCAAAGATGCTGGCAAAATTGCAGGTGTGGAAGTCCTCCGCATTATCAATGAGCCAACCGCAGCGGCTCTTGCTTATGGTCTAGACAGCAAGACCAATGAAACTATCCTTGTGTTTGACCTTGGCGGCGGTACGTTTGACGTATCGATCCTCGAAGTTGGCGATGGTGTGTTTGAAGTAATGTCCACCAGTGGAGACACTCACCTCGGTGGTGACGATTTTGACAAAAAGATCGTTGACTTCCTTGCCAATCAGTTCCAATCATCTGAAGGCATTGATCTTCGCAAAGACAAGCAAGCATTGCAACGTCTGACTGAAGCCGCTGAAAAAGCGAAGATTGAACTTTCGAGTGTTACTCAAACCGAAATCAACCTTCCTTTTATCACCGCAACTCAAGATGGACCTAAGCACCTTGACACCACATTGACCCGCGCTAAGTTTGAAGAACTCTGCTCCGATCTAATCGATCGCTGCCGTATTCCTGTCGAGCAAGCCGTCCGTGATGCCAAAATCGACAAGTCGAAAATCGATGAAGTTGTTCTTGTTGGCGGCTCGACCCGTATTCCTGCGGTACAAGAAGTTGTTAAGAAGATTCTTGGCAAAGATCCTAACCAAAGTGTTAACCCCGATGAAGTAGTTGCGATCGGTGCAGCCGTTCAAGCTGGTGTATTGGCTGGTGAAGTCAAAGATATCCTCTTGCTTGACGTAACTCCTCTATCACTCGGTGTTGAAACCTTGGGTGGCGTAATGACCAAAATCATTCCACGTAACACTACTGTTCCTACCAAGAAGTCTGAAGTCTTCTCGACTGCGGTTGATGGACAAAGCAATGTTGAGATTCATGTTCTTCAAGGCGAACGTGAAATGTCCAACGACAACAAGAGTTTGGGAACTTTCCGTCTAGACGGAATTCCTCCTGCTCCTCGTGGCGTACCTCAAATCGAAGTTGTTTTTGACATTGATGCCAACGGGCTATTGTCGGTAACGGCTAAGGATAAGGGAACTGGTAAGATTCAAACTCTTTCAATCTCTGGTGCTTCCACATTGCCTAAGGATGAGGTGGAACGCATGGTTAATGAAGCTGAGCGTAATTCTTCTGTTGACAAAGAAAAGCGCGATCGCATTGAAGCGAAGAATCAAGCTGACTCTCTTGCTTACCAAGCTGAGAAGCAAATCAAGGATCTCGGTGACAAGGTTCCTGAAGCTGACAAGACCAAGATCGAAGGACTTGTTAAAGGCTTGCGTGAAGTGATTGCTAAAGACGATCATGAAGCGATCGCAGCTCAAACTGAAGAGTTGAAGCAAGCTTTGTATGCTCTTAGCTCTTCTGTCTATCAGCAAGGCGGTGCTGAATCTGCTTCTGGCGCTGCTCCTGAAGATGGAACTAAGGATGCTGCTAGTGGCGATGATGATGTTATCGATGCTGATTTCACAGAATCGAAATAGTTAATTCTAAAAAAGAGGGTGAGCGCATAACGCTCACCCTCTTTTTTGTTTTTGAATCGAGCTAAATTTTAAAAAATTCGTCTTGCTCCCTCAGAGCCTTCAAATTCACAGATCCTTTGAGGGCTGACTGGACAAACTCGACTCTTAATTTTATTTTGGGAGACGACTAACTGCTCTAGCTTTTTTAAACTAGTCAAAGGTTGGATATTGGCAATTTGATTGTTATGCAAGCTCAGTCCTCTTAACTGGGTTAGACCAGCTAAAGGTTTAATATCATCAATTTTGTTGTGATTGAGATTAAGAGTAGTCAGGTTCTTCAATTTAGATAGTGAATATAACTTACTGATTCGATTGGCTCCCAGATCAAGATACACTAGATTCGTTAGGCGTTCGATCGGCTTGATATCTGTGATTTGATTGCTATTCAGAGTAAGCCTTTTCAAGTTGCTTAAACTTGATAGAGGTTGGATATTGGTAACTTTGGTGAGAGATAAGTCAAGAATGGTCAAAGATTTTAGGCTAGCCAAGGAACTAATATCGGAAATTTGGTTAGTGCCGTACAAACCCAACTCATTTAATTGAGTCAAATACTTCAAAGGTTCGATATTTTTGATTGAGCTATACCACAACGTAAATTTTTTTAACTTGGTCAGGCTAGAGAGCGATCGAATATCTGTTATGTTTTTCCCCATCAGCCCCAAATCGGTAAGATTACTTAGACTGGCAAGAGGGCTAACATCAGTCAGTCCATCACTCAGAATCACAAAGGCTTCAAGGTTTTTGAGGTTCACTAGGGGAGTGAGATCGGTGATTTTGTGACTCATGAAGCTGAGCTTACGCAAATTTGTCAAACTTGAGAACGGACGTAGATCGCTAATATCGGAGAGGGTAGGACTAGAAGTAAGGAATTCAGTGCGCTGATTAAGGGCGATATCAGCTAATCGACAATCTTGAGTACTGGCTGCATCCAATAAATAATTCACAGTTTTCCTTGTTTCTGGTGGTAAAGAGTTCCGCTCGTTACACCAATCTTCAAAGCTCTTAACTTTTGGCAACTCCTTCGCCATAATTGCTGATGCAGGAACCAAAGTTAATAAGAGCCAGCTCGTCACAAACAACATTTTCATAAGCAAAAAACTTGTAAAGTCAAGGCTAAAATACCACCGCCCCAAAGTGTGACAATACCCCCGACAAGATGACACAGGCACAGTTTGGATTTTGCTAGTGTATGCTGAGAAATAGTTTTCCCAAAAAAATGATTTAGTATGTTTCTGCAAACCCTAGCCCAAGCCAATGCAATTTATGTCAAACAAAAATTTGAACTAGCAGAAATATTTGGCTTTGAAACTCGCAACCGTTATCAAATCCAAACCGATGACGGTCAACAATTTGGTTACTGTGCTGAGCCAAAACTCGGCTTCTTTGACGCGATCATGCGGCAGTTTTTAGGGCATTGGCGAGTTTTTAATATCGTGGGAACTGATATGGCTAATCAGCAGGTTTTTCGCGCCCATCATCCTTTTCGCTGGTTTTTTCAGCGCCTTGATATTTTTGGTGCTGGCGATCGCTCTGTGGGAAGTTTGCAACAGAGATTTGCATGGTTCAACAAAAAATTTGAATTTTTGGATACTAGGGGCAGGGTGATCATGAGCATGACTTCGCCACTATGGAAGATTTGGACATTCCCCATCAAAAAATCTGAAAGGGAAGTATCGGTAATTGAAAAGAAATGGACAGGGCTATCTAAAGAACTATTCACTGATGCTGATAACTTTAGAGTCCGCTTCACCGATGCAAAATTAACAGCAGATGAAAAGTTGCTGTTACTCGCTGGTGCAGTGTTTGTTGATCTTTTATACTTTGAGACTAAAGCTTCTTAATAGTTAGGAATTACCTTGAGTTTTCAGATTATTCGTTACGAAGAAATTGATTCAACTAATAGTGAAGCTTGGCGACTAATTGATCGTCTCGAAGCACTATCAAACGCTGTGATCATTGCTAAGTATCAAACTAAAGGCCGAGGTCAACGCGGTAATAGTTGGCAATCAGACTTAGGCGGATTATTTATGTCAGTGATTTTGCAGCCAAATTTGACAGCAGCAAATGCTCATCAAATCACGCTCTGGTCAGCTTGGGGCATAGCCAAAGCACTCAATGAAACAGGGACAAATGTAAAGCTGAAATGGTTAAATGATCTATTAGTTGATCGCCGTAAATTGGGGGGGATTCTCACCGAAACGCGAATCGAGGCTGGCAAAGTTCTTTACGCAGTTGTGGGGATCGGGATTAATTGGACAAATGAGGTTCCTGAAGGAGCGATCGCACTGGGCGAATTACCCACTACTTTATCAAGCATGGATGAACTGATCGAAGTGGTGCTAAAAGGCATAAAACTAGGGCAAACTCGTAGCGAAAATGAAGGAATGATGAGCATTTTGGCGGAATATTTAGAGCTGCTTAACGACAAAAATGTACGTCAAACAATTAATGGGCGGGAACTTCAAGGGGAAATAATCGACATTAGACCAACGGGCGAACTGGTAGTAAGATGGGAGAGCAATTCCCAAGAAGCGATCTATCAGCCTCAAAACTTCTCTGTCGGCTATCAGTAGAATCAAATTATGCGAAAATCAACACTTTCAACGATTACGTTAGCAACCCTGCTTTGCCTCTCCACAAATAACTACTTTTTAGTTGGCTCAGCATATGCCGCAACAAAATCTGCTATTTCCCCTGAAGCAGTCTCAAAACCTTCAACACCAGCCCCTCAGGTACAACCTCAGCCTGCGATCGCACCTGCACCCACTGTAGAGATCAAAAGTGAAAGTAGCTTTAACTCTGCTCCAGCAGATAAGCCTATAAATAATGTAGGGAATCGAGAATCTGTACTAATCAATATTGAGACTGTATCGAACCCATCACCAAAAGCATCAGCCAAGCGATCGCAACCTGTTGGACAGCCTGTCGAAATTGTCCTAGAAAACCGATCTACTGGTTGTAAATTCAAGGCTAGCAGCCTATTAGAACGCAATGCCGATCTTTGTAATCCTGAAGTAGCGATCGCCGCTAAAAACAACTCGCAGAACTATTATCAAAATGGCAATGTTCTGTACACCGCCGCATCGGGTGAAACGGCGTTAGAAGTGCGCCGCCTTACCTCTCAAGAAATTGCCGCGATGAGTTTGCCTAGCAATGGAGACAAGCAAATGCTGTTCCCATTAATTTCTCCGTCGGTAATTAGTTCGCTATTTGGCGCTCGCGTTCATCCTGTCACAGGGCAAGTGCGCTTTCATCAAGGGACAGACTTAGCTGCCCCCGAAGGTACACCTGTTGTCGCTGCCTTTAGTGGTCGTGTAGAAATTGCGGGTTGGCTCGGTGGCTATGGCTTGATCGTTGTCATTTCTCACGGAGACACCCATGAGACTCGTTATGCTCACTTATCTGAGGTCTTAGTCAAGCCAGGGCAAGAGGTCAAACAGGGCAATGTGATTGGTTTAGTTGGCAGTACAGGTATGGCGACTGGGCCACATCTACATTTCGAGATTTGGCAAAAGATGCAAGAGGGACTAGTTGCGATCGATCCCACACCGCAGTTGATGCTTGCCATGGAGCAGTTGCAAAAATATCTCGCACAATCACCGAAAGCAGGAAATAAAGCCTAAATAAAAAAAGCCTCGCACTGCGAGGCTTTTTTTATTTGTGGACTTTGCCATCGGGAAGCGTGGCTCCTTTGAGAATTGCGCCGACAAGATTGGCGCTACTTAACTCAGCACGGTTGAGAATTGCATCGGTCAAATCTGCCTTGGCTAGATTAGTCCGAGCAAGATAGGCTTCGATCAGGTTAGCGCGGATCATAATTGCCCCACTGAGATTAGCTCGACTGAGATCAGCACGAGTCAATTTGACATCTGTGAGATCTGTACCTTGCATCTGCACCCGACTCGCTTTCACATCCGCCATAATCGCGCTTCGCAGTGAAACCCCATTTAAATCTGCATCGATTAAAATTGCTCTTTCCAGTTTGGCATTATTTAAAATTGCACCTGAGAGCGTCGCGCAACTGAGATTAGCTTCAGAGAGAAATACGCCTTGCATATTGGCATTATTTAACTTTGCCTCACTAAGGTTTGCACCACTTAGAGTTGCTTCTTGTAAATTTGCGCCGCGCAGGTCGGCTTTATGTAGATCTGCACCAG
>JANNDZ010000866.1:0-6918 GCA_031378395.1 Pseudanabaena sp. OTE_75_metabat_487_sub | reverse complement strand
TTTGAAAGCTTGCCTACGGCAAGCTTTCAAAAACCGATTTTGTTGTTTCCAGCACCAAAGGTGCTGGAAACAACAAAATCAGTTTCATAATGAGAGTTGATGTAACTATCTCTAGCATCCTCAAAGCTTGAAAATTTAAGGATTTGCTTATGCGTAAAGTGAGCTATACAAGTTGCACCACAGGGATATCTGCTAATAAATTTTGTTTGGTTAACAGATCCTGAACTGTAATTCTTAATGTGCGCTTTTCGTCAACTTGGAAAGAAACCTTGATACGATCGCTGCCTGTTTGCCCCAGTGGTTCAAGCTTCGCGATCGCCTTGCTATTCTCATTGAGAATCTGCGCTGCTACTTGTTTGACATCTAAAACACGAGTAACAAGTCTGTCATCTTCAAAATAAACTTCTACATTGGTTTCACCCAACTCACCAATGACCAGCTCAATGCTAGGCTGATCGGCAACGGATGCCCCGAGCGTTAGTTCTACGGGTTTTGGCAATGGATAAGTTTCGCCCGATTTAATAATCGTATGCCAGTTGTGTTTTTTGTAACGCTTATCCCAATAGCGCACACCATAGCTGTGATAGAGAAAGTCCTTTAATTCCCAGCCTTGAGAAATCGCTCCATGGGCGATCGCCTCGAAGGGCTTATTAGCTTTTACTTTCTCGACAGGAAAATGTCGCACAGCCCATTCCTTTACAGCAGGAATTTGTGATGTACCGCCTACTAAAAGAACTGCATCTATTTGATCTAAATCAATATTTTGGCGAGTTGCTTGTTGGCGAATGCGATCAAGAGCACTATCGAGATTGGTAAAAAATTTCTTTTGTTCGAGGATTTGATTTAATTGCGATCGCGTCAAAGTTAATTCATAGGATTCAAAGGTTTGGTCATTAAAATAAACCTCAGTTGATGATTCAGCATTAGAAAGAGCGATCTTAATCCGTTCAGCCAAGCGGTTTACGAGCGAGTTCCTTGGCAAGCCTAAAGTAGAATGGAAGTAATCAACGATCCAATTGTCAATATCAATGCCACCAAGATTTTGCCCGATTTTGGCGAGGACTTTGGCAGTTTGTGAACTTTGATTATTGGGTAAGGGTTGATTTTTAACTGTGCGATCGCCCCATTTCAATAAAAAGCCTAAAGGTGATTTGGGTTGGGTAGATTCCGTTTGAAGTTGTGCAAAAGATAATTTCACTAAAGATAAATCTAACGTACCACCACCAAAATCCACCACTAAGATAGTCTCATCACCACCATTAATTCCATAGCCCAAAGCCGCTGCTGTAGGCTCATCAAGGATTCGCACCTGATTTACGGTTAGTTTCTCGCAAACCTCGCACAGCCAATTACGATAGGACTCAAAGCTATCAACAGGAACTGTAAAAATTAGTGAGTCAACATCGGGTAAGCGATCAATGATTCTTTTTAGAAACCATTCTCCTACTAGTTCAAATTCTATTTCGCGTCCATCCACTTCTGGCACAAACACGGACACATTGGAGCCGATCGCACGTTTAAAAGCTTTAAAAAATCGCTGCTCGCCTTTAGTGATTTTGATATCTAAACCGCGATCGCAAACTTCTTGTCCGATTAGCACCTGCTCTTTGGCTGCATCCTGCACATAGACAAAGCTAGGTATCAATGGCGGATTGTCAGCAATGAGGCTGCTATAGTCAGATAGGTTGAAAGTCTCAGGTTCCCCATTCTCATTAATTCTCGATATAACAGTATTACTCGTCCCGAAATCAATTGCGTATTCCATAGTTCTTGATTCTTATATGAAAGGTATTGCTTCGCAATATCTTTTACTTGTGGTCTGGCAAATAATCTATGTCTAAAACCTGTTCTAATGTAAATGGGCTAGTTTCAGGAAAATCAGACATGGGTAAATCAGTTTCAATAGATGCCATTTTTCTAGCAGTTTGATAGCATTCTGAAAATACTTCTTGATAGTAACGTTGCAAACTAGGGCTGCGTTTAAAAGCTTTTTTTAAACGGTTGCGATGCTCAAAAATGGTTAGTAGCCAACTGCGCGATCGCAACTGTGGCTGATAGTAATATTTTAATAAATGCATCAAGATTATTTCTAAATTACTTTCAAGAGCATCTCTTTGACTCCCACTTATATCATCAAGTTCTTCTAATAGATTAGGAATATCAAGTTCCATTAATTTACCTTCTTGCAAAAACTGAATCATCAACTCAACCCACAAACAGTAGTCACGATTATAGACATCACTATTTTCTGTGGGCAATGTTTGTAAGACGGCATCGGCGAATGTAAGGCTCATGGCTTACGCTCCTGTGTTTACTTATATCTAGTATAATGCTTGACAGATTACTAAGTTATAATTCGCATACTGATGTCTAACCAATGCGATCGCGTGACCATTGCCGAAGTGGAAATGTAATCTACACCTAGATTTGCAACTTGAGCGATGGTATTGAGCGTAATATTACCAGAAGCTTCAATTTTTGTATGGCTGCTATTTTGGCGGATGAGAATGATTGCCTCTCGCATCATTTCTAATGGCATATTATCGAGCATGATCACATCAAGATCTAGATGAACTGCTTCTTTTACTTGAGAGATTGACTCAGTTTCCACTTCAATCGATGTAGTAAATGGAATATTTTTGCGTACTCGCTGTACTGCTTCTGTAACACCGCCAGCCGCCGCAATGTGATTATCCTTCAGCATCACTGCATCATCTAGGCCATAGCGATGATTGATCGCACCACCAATGAAAGTGGCATATTTCTCTAAGATGCGCATTCCTGGAATAGTTTTGCGGGTGTCAACTAGATGCGCTTTCGTGCTACTAATCGCCTTGACATATTCTGCCGTAGAGCTAGCAATTCCTGATAATCGCATTACTAAATTAAGCGCAACTCTTTCACCCATAAGTAATGTGGCAAGACTGCCTGTAATTTCAGCGATCAGTTCACCTGATTTCACAGGTTTCCCATCCTGCGCGATCGCGACAAAATTTACTGATTGATCTAATAAATAAAATACTCTTGCCGCGATCGTTAGCCCTGCAATCACACCATCAGCTTTGGCAATCCACACAGCTTTGCCAATTGGCGCATTGCCATCTGGAAATAAGCCACTAGTACTGCGATCGCCACGCCCGATATCTTCGCGTAACCAGTCTTCAATAAATGGATCTAAAACAATAAAAGGAGGAAGCATTATCTAGATATTCTTAAATGATTGAAAAGAAGTTCCTAAACTGTAGGGGCAATTCATGAATTGCCCCTACAGTTTAGGAATCAGGATCTAAGCATGAAGCCAAGCTTCAGTGGCAATACCTAATTTACTAGCTGTATCAATTAACTGATGTAGCTCCAAATTAGAAATACTTTCGCAAAGATTAACCTCTATATGAATTGGTTGTTTTTGGGTAGAGTCCAATTCGAGAATCTGTCTAGCAAGTACGCACTTTGGGGCAATTCGTGATGATAGATAGTTGAGGAAAGCCTCTTGAGAAAGATCAAGGTCTAACTCCAGATCTAGGCGATCGCTAATCGCTAAAGACTGCTCAATCTGATTGAGATAGCTAAATAGTGACTTTTCATCGATATCTTGCAATTGCGAAAGTTGCTGGATTTGACTCAAAATATAATTTTCGAGAATTTCGGCATCTTCTTCATGGGTAAACTTACAGCCCAAATTAAGCGCCTCGATCGCGACAGCATCTAATCCCACGTTCGGGAGCGATTCGCCAGTTTCTAATCGCTTGAGTTCCTCGGTGAGGCGATTGTTTAGCACAATCTCCGCAGCGACTTGCAGTTCACGCGGTACTGGTAGATCATCCCGACGGAATGAGATCAAGATTCCATAGTTATCACGATAAACTTGTTCGTAAAGCTGATCGAGTCTAGTCAATGTCTCATCGGCGAGCATTCGCAAAATTCGATGACGCTCTTCTGCAAAGAGATGATGCAGATTGAACTGTTCACCACTAAAATTGCTAGCCATCGCCAGAATTACGGCCGCAGTATTCGCTTGTTTGAGAACCTTAAATAAAGTTGCTTTGATCTCTTCGTATTCACGCCGTCCTGTGAAGGGTTGAATACAGCAATGGAAGTCATCACCACCAAGGTGCAGTACTGCAAAAATGTAATTTACAGATTCTTGCGTGATCCCAGATACTAATTGAATCTGCCCGATCGCTAAGGACATTGAGCCAATCCGTTGCAGTTGATAATCCTGTTGTTGGATTTGGTAGCAATAGATTTGTTGCGATCGCGCATAGTTACCCAACGTCGAACTAAGGGCATATTGTGCTGCAACTTGAGCGAGGGTAATGCGGTTAGTCACTACTTGATGCTTAAAAACCCCTTCACCATCTTTAAATTCAACGAGATTACTTGGGGTTTTAGCCATGCGATGAATAAACTCATCCTCTAGCAATACTCCTGCAACATCAGCCGCTAGTTCGATCGCTCTGGCGGCATAGCGCAAAATCTGGACGGTTTCAGGTCGTGATAATTCTTCAAAAAACCAACCGCAACTCGTAAACATGAGCAAAGCGTGGCGTTGCATTTCCAACAACCTTAGAGCATCAACCCTCTGAGCCGAGGTCGAAACTTTGTTCCCAGACTGCTGCGCAAAAAATTTCTCTAAAACTGGAGAATGTTCAGATATGCCATCGCGCAGAGAATATTGCAGCACGTCAATATAGCGATCGCGTGCTTCCCACGGATCGTTAAAATATTTGCGCCCGATATCTACATAGACAGCAGCTAGGCGATCGCGTAGCCAGTTTAGACTATCGCGCAGTGGCCGTCGCCATAGGAGTTGATAGCCAGATCCTTCGCCACCACATGTACAGCCACCCTGCCAGCGATCGACTCCATGGGCGCAGCTCCAAGCAGTTACAGATTTTAGTTCTGCTTCCCATTGGGGGGGAAAGAGACTTAAATAATGAGCATAATTGGTGACATTCCAGCCGCGCTTAGGAAATTCTTCGACAAAGGCATAGGAAAGAGTTTTTTCAGTAAAGTGCTTATGATGTCCAAAGGTCTCGCCATCGGTTGCTACGGAAACAATCTGATGCTGACGATTATCTTCGCGGACTGCTTGACTAAGACGCTTGGCAAAATTATGAGAACTACCCAAAAGATCGCCAAAGCCCATATCACGCGAGATCGGCCCATCATAGAAAAATACATCGATATAAGCATCAGTATCTGCTGGCAGATGATACTGTCCAAGTTCCGATACATTACTGTTATTGGCATTATGGCGACGCAAATAGCAACGATAGGGACGATTGGGATCAATCTGCGCTCCGCCGACTTCTTGCCATGCAGGGTTAGGATTGTTTTCAGTGGGTTGGGGACGACAGCGCTGAGCCTGAGACGGCGCGAGAATAATAAACTTGATCCCCTCTAAAACCAAAGCTTCAAGGGTTTCATAGTCTACGGCAGTCTCGGCAAGCCACATCCCTTCAGTCTCACGCCCAAATCTCGCCTTAAAATCTTCTTTGCCCCAACGAATTTGCGTCAATTTGTCGCGCCAATTCGCTAAAGGCATGATGATGTGGTTATACACCTGTGCGATCGCATTGCCATGACCGTTTAGGCGCTCAGCGCTGCGTTTATCAGCATCTAAAATCGCTTGATAGGTATCGCGATCGTGAAATTCCATCCATGAGAGCAGTGTTGGCCCCATGTTGAAACTCATGTACTCATAGTTGTTGACGATCTTGACGATTTTGCCATCATGGCGCTCAATCCGAGAGAATGCGTTGGGGCGATAGCATTCATGGTGAATCCGCGCATTCCAGTCATGAAAAGGAGCTGCGCTTTCTTGCCGCTCGATCGCATTCAGGTATGGATTTTCACGCGGAGGCTGATAAAAGTGACCGTGAATCGTAATATAAATTCCCGAATCGGTCAAACTCTTGACATCAGGCGAAGAAACAGAAGCAGCAACAGTCACGCAAATCTTCCCTTAAAGCAAACGACATTCATTACATCTTGGCAGATTTTCTCGGTGGTTCGCAAGCAAGTATCAAAATAAAATCCCAAAAATGAGAGGCGGCGCTTTGCGCCGCCTCTCATTTTTTATCTAACCTGCTTGACGATCAGTTTGTATGCGCCCTTGCCATTGGGATCAAAAGCATTAACGATCGTTCGATAAGTTCCTGTGAAAGGTAATTCGAGCGTCATTGAGGCATTCTTCCGACTGGGTAACCCATTGTTTTCTTGCAATACCCTGCTATCTGGTGCAAATAAAACTAAATATGGATGAAAATCAGAACTGACAAGTTCAATTTGAACAACTTGACCTGCTCGACCATTAAAACTAAAAGCATCAAAAAGACTGCCATCTCTAGCAAAGACTCGACTCTGGTTTCCTAGGGTTCCATTTTTCTGCAAAATGATACGGCGATCATCTGTTGGTTCAATATTTGATTGAGAAGTGAAGTTATTACTCAGCCTACCCGCGATCGTAAAGGAGCCAGTTTGCCCGACTTCATAGGAGTTGGCATAAAGGGTATATCTACCTGTATTGGGTAAAGTAACCGCAATCCGAGCATTTTTACCGCCACCACCATCATCATCTTCAGCAATTTTGCGTCCAGTCGAGTCAAATAAAACCAAATAGGGATCAATGCCATTGCCACGCATCTCAATCACTACTGATTGACCAGCTTCACCTTGAAATTGATAGGCTTTGTAATAGCTGCCATCGGGCAAGGTATTGTCTGAAGCGGTTAAGACTGCGGCGATCGCATTGCCATCAAGGTTAAGAACATTGGGGCGAGCAACCGTAGGAGTAGGATTATTCGCGATCGTCCCTTGTCTTACTGAGGCAATAAATTGTTTAACTGTGTCAGCCTCGATCGCTAAACCAATGCCACTGTTCACAGAGCTAGTTGTAAAAATGGCAGTATTTAC
>JANNDZ010000850.1:0-5874 GCA_031378395.1 Pseudanabaena sp. OTE_75_metabat_487_sub | reverse complement strand
GTTGATGATAAAGCCTGAACCAGTGCCGCGTTCAACCCGTTCTTTGGGCATCCGTCGTAGTTGATCGCCAAAAAACTGGCGAAACATCGGATCGTCCATAAATTCTTGAGGAATCTGTTGCTGATTACTAGCAACAGTCCGCGAGGCATTGATTCTGACAACGGCTGGGCCAGTGCGATTAACTGCCTCTACGACGTAATTACGGGGGACTGAGATCGATTTAACTCTGTCGCTATCCTGTGCGATCGCAGGTGATATCGATGCAACCTGACTAACAGGGGTAATTACTGTTGTATTTGGCGATCGCACGCCAGACACAACTGCCCAAGCGCCCAAGATCACACCTAACAGCAACATCGATGCATAAATCAAAGGTTGCTTGTAACGAGATTTTTTATTTGAGTCTCTCATAGCTATTTCCGCGACCAATAATACCTAACATTCTACAAAAATTTTTTTATCGTGTTGATCTTTGACGCTAGACGGAAAACCGTCACTTAATACTTAGCCACAGTTCTAAAGGATAACGCATCACCCATGAGAACTTAATTCCCACAAATATCTCCTACAAATGTTTGCCACAAGTATCTATGTGTTTTGTTGCAGAGTACTACTAATTATTCACTAGCGGGGAGTAAATCGCTGTTCTTATATACATCTGGCGCAAAAGCAAACCTAAATGTGCAGCCCGCATATCTGGTTTTTGTATACTTACGCTTAATGGCTTAACTGCTTAACTACAAAACAGACACAAAACAGACAATAGAGAGGAAACTTGCCCCCTCTCTATTGTCTGTTTTGTTAATTAATCTTGACGTAAAAACTTTTTGGCAAACTAAACTTAACTGCATCTTTAACGTCCCTTAACCTTTGGTTGACGGATGCAGTTTAGTATCAATCTTGTCTAGTTTAAATGCCTAGTAAACCGTAACAGATATAATCGCAGTAAGATTTCTATGATGTCTAAAAAGAGTATCAATCGTAGTGTAGTCAAGTTTGTAGCTGGCGTTACACTTGCCACAGCGCTAGCATCCTGTAGCGGTAGCACCACCACCCCCACAACTGGTGCAACTAGCCCAGCAGCTTCACCTACAACGGCGATGAAAGATCCCGGAAAGGAACCCGCAAAAGCACCTTCTAATTTATCTGGCAACATCACCATTGATGGTTCTAGCACCGTTGCCCCAATCAGCAAGGCTGTTGCTGAAGACTTCGCAAAATCTAACCCTGGCGTAAAGGTTCCTGTTGGTACAAGCGGTACTGGCGGTGGATTTAAGAAATTCTGTGCTGGAGATATTGATATTTCTAATGCTTCTCGTCCAATCAAAGCTAAAGAAGCTGAAGATTGCAAGAAGAATGGCGTAGAGTTTGTTGAATTACCTGTTGCTGTTGATGGTCTAACTGTCGTTGTTAACAAAGAAAACACTTGGGCTAAATGCCTAACTGTTGCTGAACTCAACACCATGTGGAGCCCTGACTCTGAAGGCAAAATCACATCTTGGGATCAAGTTCGTCCTGATTTCCCCAAAGAACCACTTGCCCTCTTTGGAGCAGGTGCTGACTCTGGCACATTTGACTACTTTACCGAAGCCATCAATAAAAAATCTAAGGTGATCCGTAAAGACTATCAGCCTAGTGAAGATGACAATATCACCGTTAAGGGTGTTCAAGGCGGTAAGGGTGCTGTCGGCTTCTTTGGAGTTGCTTACTTTGAAGAAAACGCCAAGAAGTTGACTGCTATCGAAGTTGATGGTGGTAAGGGTTGCGTTGCTCCTACTCCTGAAAATATCAACTCTGGTAAATATTCTCCCTTGTCTCGTCCTCTGTTTATCTATGTGAGCAAGAAAGCTCTAGCACGTCCTGAAGTCAAGGCTTTTGCTGATTACTACTTTAAAGATCTTAAAGTCGTCAAAGAAGTTGGTTATGTTCCGCTGCCTAGCGACGCTGTGCCTAAGATCCTTGAGCGTTTGAGTGCTGTTAAGACAGGCTCAACCTTCATGGATGCCCCTGCTGGCGTTTCCGTAGCTGAATTGCTTGCAAAAGACTTGAAATAATTTCAAGTTAGTTTTGAGCTAAGCCCTCCTCGACGTTAATTAAAAAACAAAACCAAAAACTGTACCGCCCGCTGCGCGGGCGGTACAGTTTTTAGAGTTTTACATTTAATTTTGCTTAACTACCTATGGAGGGCTTTGACTTTTGATGTATTTGATGAGAACACTTTATGACAAGTCCAATAAATCCATCTCAGGTTGAAGATCTCGACCTTTATCAACGCCGCGATCGCAATATTAAAGAGAGTGCGATCGGCTATGCGTTGCTTTTTTGTGCTTTCGTATCTGTACTAACTACAGTTGCGATCGTCTATGTTCTTGCCTCAGAAACAGTGAGCTTTTTCGGCAAGGCAAGCATTGGTGAATTCCTATTTGGTAAGACTTTAGAAAACGGCAGCTATAGCTGTAGTTGGACTCCCCAGTTTGCTGACAAGGGCTTTTGCGTTTGGCCAACGGTTAATGGCACATTGATGGTGGCTCTAATTGCCATGTTAGTAGCAACCCCCCTAGGACTAGCAACTGCTGTTTATCTGTCGGAATACGCATCACCAAGATTGAGTAAATTTTTACGTCCGATTATTGAGTTACTCGCAGGTGTTCCCACCGTTGTCTATGGATACTTTGCTTTGACCTTTGTTACCCCAATTTTAGCGAAGCTGATTCCTGGGCTGCAAGGATTTAATGCTCTCAGTGCAGGATTGATCATGGGCGTGATGATTATCCCCACGATCGCTTCAATTAGTACTGACGCGATGAAAGCCGTTCCAAATTCTCTACGCGAAGCAGCCTATGGGCTTGGCTCCACAAAGAAAGAAGTTGCCACTGGTATTGTTTTTCCTGCGGCTTTGTCTGGTATATGTGCTGCCATAATTTTGGGTATATCCCGTGCAGTGGGTGAGACGATGATTGTCGCGATCGCGGCTGGTCAACGTCCTGTGCTAACTCTCGATCCTAGGCAAACAGTTGGCACAATGACTGCCTATATTGCTCAAGTTGCCAAGGGCGACTCACGAGTTGGTAGTGTCGAATACCAAGCCCTCTTTGCAGTTGGGATGACGCTATTTCTGATCACTCTTCTTCTCAACATTATCAGTAAGCAAATTAGCAAACGCTTCCAAGAAACCTATGAGTAACGGAATCGATATATTAGAAAATATTGACGGACAATCTGGCGAATCAAAATTTGAGCCAAAGCTTGAATCCAGACAGTTATGGGGCAAAATATTTTCCGCATTTTGTATTTTTGCTACAGGGCTTGGATTGGTTGTCCTCGCATTCTTAATTTATCAAGTCTTTAGCGATGGTTCTAGCCGCCTTAACGGGGATCTATTACAGCTATATCCATCTCGCCGTCCTGAAGAGTCGGGATATAAGGCAGCAATTCTGGGATCGATCGCGATGCTTACCTATGTATTGGTGTTGGTAATACCCCTTGGAGTCTGCTCAGCAATTTATTTGGAAGAATATGCCAAGAAAAACTGGTTGTCAGATTTAATTGAGCTGAATATCTATAACTTGGCTGGTATCCCTTCGATTATCTATGGCTTATTAGGCTTAGGGCTATTTGTACGCGGTATTTATAGCGGAAGAGCTGTATTAGTTACAGGGATTCTAACGATTACTTTACTGATTTTGCCGCCAGTTATTGTTATCTCTAGGGAAGCAATCCGAGCTGTTCCGCAATCAGTCCGTCAGGCTTCCTATGGAGTCGGTGCTACCAAGTGGCAAACTATTCGCCATCACGTTTTACCTGCGGCTCTGCCAGGGATTTTAACTGCGGTGATTATCTCTACTTCTAGAGGTATAGGCGAAACTGCTCCAATCGTAGTCCTTGGAGCTGGTACGGTTTTATTTGACCCTAAAGCTTCTCCTATTAACTTTGGAGCTTTGTTCAGTGGTAACATAGGAGATGTATTCACCGATACATTATGGTCAAACGATAACTTCTTTTCTGTTCTGCCATACCAAATATATGAGTGGGTTGGAGATCCGAAGCCAGAATTTCAGACGCTAGCTTCGGCGGGCATCATCGTGCTTTTAGCCCTAGTTTTAGGCATGAACTTAGTTGCCATCTTTTTACGCAGTCGGGCAAAGTAATTCAAGCTATTCACAGGCTAAACTTATCAAATTTTGGGTTTTACAATGAACTTAAGCAGCAATTCTTCTGGGAATCAGGCAATTTTAAAGGTTGAAGACGTTAATGTTTTCTACAGCTCCAACTCACCAGCAGTTGCAGGCGTTAACTTAGAAATCTTTAAAAATCAAATTACCGCATTTATTGGCCCCTCTGGCTGCGGTAAAAGTACGATTTTGAGATGTTTTAATCGTCTCAATGATTTGATTGAGGGTGCAAGAGTTAAAGGATCAATTACCTTTAACGGACATAATCTTTACGATGATAAAATCGATCCTGTGGCAGTTCGTCGTCACATTGGGATGGTGTTTCAGCGCCCTAATCCATTTCCAAAATCAATTTACGAAAACATCGCCTTTGGTCCCCGAATTAATGGATTTAAGGGATCAAAAAATGATATGGATGACTTAGTTGAGAAGTCATTGAGATCGGCAGCAATTTGGGATGAAGTCAAAGACAAGCTGAAAGAAAGCGGTTTAGCTCTCTCTGGCGGTCAACAACAACGTCTATGTATTGCCCGTGCGATCGCAGTGGAGCCACAGGTAATCTTGATGGATGAGCCTTGCTCAGCACTTGACCCGATCTCAACTTTGCGGATCGAAGAGCTAATGCAAGAACTAAAGCAGAAGTTTACGCTGGTCATCGTTACTCACAACATGCAGCAAGCATCGCGATCGGCAGATATGACCGCTTTCTTTAATACTGAACTCAGCGATAGCGGTAAGCGGATGGGCAAACTAGTAGAAATTGATCGCACATCAGTGATCTTCAGCAGCCCTAAGCAAGTAGCTACTGAGGAATACATTAGCGGTAGATTTGGCTAAAGCTAAAAATCAAGATTAAAATAAGTAAAGAGAGCGCTAAGCGCTCTCTTTACTTATTTTTTGTGGCTAATAAACTTTCATGGTTTTAACAAGTACTGAATCGATCGCTGGTCAATATTGGCTGTGGCGCGAACAAAAAATTTATTTTGTCAAAGCGGGCAATAATTCTCAGCGTCCACCGCTGCTATTAGTGCATGGATTTGGGGCATCAACAGATCATTGGCGCAAGAATATCTCTGAACTTAGTCAAGATTTTGAAGTATATGCGATTGATTTGTTAGGATTTGGGCGATCGCAAAAACCTGCATGGCAATATAGTGGAAATCTTTGGCGCGATCAGCTCCATGATTTTATTACCGAAAAAATTCAACGTCCAACCGTAATTGCTGGTAACTCCCTTGGTGGTTATTCTTCGTTATGTGTAGCTGCCGATTATCCACAATCAGTGGCAGGTGTGATCTTGCTCAATAGTGCGGGGCCATTTACAGATACCAATCCCCTTGGTGCTAAAAAAGTAAACCCTATCCAGAAGGCGATCGCACCAGCCTTGCAAAAAGTCTTACGCCAGCCTTGGGCAAATCAATTATTATTTAACTTGGTCCGTCAAAAATCTCGCATTCGTAGCACTTTAAAAAAGGTCTATTTAGATCAATCTGCTGTTACCGATCAATTAGTTGAAGATATTTATTGTCCTTCCTGTGATCAAGGAGCTGCTCAAGTTTTTGCGTCAGTATTTAGTACACCGCAAGGCAAAAAAGTCGATGAGCTTTTGGCAGCAATGAGTTGTCCCTTGCTCATGATTTGGGGAGAAGGTGATCCTTGGATGAATTCCCGTGCTAGGGGTGCAAAATTTCGCGAGTTTTAT
>JANNDZ010000847.1:0-1884 GCA_031378395.1 Pseudanabaena sp. OTE_75_metabat_487_sub | reverse complement strand
CTAAATTTTAGTTGATTATTAACGACAACTTCCTACTAGCCAACAGAATTTCTTCAGCAAATCCAATCCCAAATTGCGATGGAGCCAGATCTGGCTAAACGAGCATCATTGCTGCTTAGCATTCAGTCAGAATTTATTAATCGACAATCAGGAATCAATCTGCGATCGCAGTATTTCGATTTAGCTAAACAGCTCAATATTCTTAACCATCCAGAATTCGCGACAATCATGGGCGAGCGGATGCTTAGTCTGCGAGATCCACTTTCGGCATCTCTATTTATAGGGCTTGCGGGTAACACGAACGATAAAAAACTAGATTTCAGCCTTCAGGTGATCGAGATGACGCTGAGCCAAGGAGACAAAATTCGATCGCGATCGCTACTAAAAGAGCATCTCCCTTCGCTAATTTCAAGCTCTCAAAATTCGGCAAAATATCTAGAGAGACTCGCATTGCTTTTAGTACAGGTAGGCGATGTGAAAGCTGCTCAAGATGTCGCTCGTTTGATTAAGCCATCCTCAGAAAGCGATCGCTTATCCAAACGGCTTCGCTGTTATTAAGTGAGGACTGAGCAAATAAACCAAGAACTTGAGTTCAGGGGCTTTAGCAATAAAACGTTTGCTTAGGACATAAAACCCAAAATAAGAATGGCGGCGCGGAGCGCCGCTATTCTTATTTTGGGTTTGAATTAACAGCTATATTTTGGCAAAAGTCTCATCAAGTGAGACTTTTATGACAGAATTTATAAGCACAATGTCAAAAAGTTTTCGTTTAGATAGCCATCATGCTCAAAGCTGGGATTGTCGGACTACCCAATGTGGGGAAGTCTACGTTATTTAATGCCCTAGTTGCCAACGCCAAGGCGGAAGCAGCCAACTTTCCCTTTTGTACGATTGAACCCAACGTTGGCTCGGTGTCCGTCCCTGACGATCGCCTCAATACTCTCGCTACAATCGGTAAATCCGCGCAAATCATCGCCACCAGAGTCGAATTTGTCGATATCGCAGGACTGGTCAGAGGAGCAAGCAAAGGCGAAGGACTAGGAAATCAGTTTTTAGGAAATATTCGAGTCTGCGATGCGATCGTTCATGTCGTGCGTTGTTTTGAAAATGACGACATTATCCACGTTGAAGCATCGATCGATCCTGCCCGTGATATTGAAATCATTACCCTCGAACTTGCCTTATCCGATTTGTCTCAAGTCGATCGCCGTATTGAGCGCACCCGCAAGGCTGCCCGCGCCGATGCCGATGCCAAAGTCGAATTAGCAGCCCTTGAGAAAGTCCGTGAGACCCTCGACGCTGGTAAACCTGCGCGTCTAGCTAATCTTACCGATGAAGAGAAAGAAGCAATTTCAGTATTGCAGTTGCTCACTCTCAAACCGACGATTTATGCAGCGAATGTTTCCGAAGATGATCTTGCTACAGGTAATGCTTTTGTCGATAAGGTAAAGGCGATCGCTGCTGCCGAAAATGCTGAAGTAACTATTGTTTCGGCTCAAGTCGAGTCGGAACTTTTGGAGCTACCAGACGACGAGCGTCAAGACTTTTTGGAATCTCTCGGAGTCAAAGAGGGCGGCTTAAAATCTTTAATTCGCGCTACTTACCACCTCTTAGGACTACGCACCTATTTCACGGTTGGGCCTAAAGAGGCGCGTGCATGGACAATTCATGCGGGAATGAAAGCACCTCAAGCCGCAGGCGTAATTCACTCTGATTTTGAGAAAGCCTTTATTCGAGCGGAAACTGTAGCGTTTAAAGACCTTGTGGATTGTGGCTCGATGACTGCGGCTCGTTCTAAGGGATTGCTACGCAGTGAAGGCAAAGAATATGTCGTACAAGAAGGTGATGTGATTTTATTCCTCACTAGCGCGTAATACAAAAACA
>JANNDZ010000824.1:0-3837 GCA_031378395.1 Pseudanabaena sp. OTE_75_metabat_487_sub | reverse complement strand
TGTTTTTTTTTTTTATTTTGCCATTTATTCAAAAAACACAAATTTTGGCGGCGCCCCCCCGGCCCCCAACTCTCTTTTTGATTTTGGTTTTGTCTTAACATAAGTGGCTATAGCTATAAAAATCTAGCGAAGGATAGATTTTATCAGAAATTATTTTCATATGGCGAATAGCGCTCTGATTATTTACGCCCGATTCTGTAGTATCTTGATTGAGACTTGGCGCTCAACATCTTGCAACTTTTAGGTTTATTCCATACTCATGTCGAAGTCATCTAAACCCAATAAATCTGCTAAACAAAAACAATCAGCAATGCTGTTGTATATCGGTATTGGTGCGGCTGTGATTGCCGCAGGAGCTGGGGGTGCTTATTTCTACTTTAATCAGCGATCGCAGTCAATTAAAGGGCTTTTGGGCGCGGCGGCAGTAATCCCTCAAGAGGCTCAAGTGGTAATGGCTTTCAATACTAAATCTGAGCCTTGGAATAAACTAGCGCAATTTGGTACGCCTGCCTCACAAAAGCTGATTGGTGAAGGGCTTACCAAATCGCCACTAAATTCGTTACTAGTCCAGAGCAAAACTGAATATAGTCGCGATGTGCAGCCTTGGTTAGAGGGTTACATCATTACAGCGCTTGTACCAAATGCCGCACAGCCACAAGCGCCTGCGGCAACCTTGGTAATTGCCCCAACCCGCGATCGCAGCAAGTCCGAGGCTTTTTTATCAAAATATCGTGGGGCGTTGGCGCAACAGGGAGCCAAATTTACTGCCAAGCAGTATAAAGATGTCACCTATTACGAGTCACCCACACGCGATCCCAATAACAATGTGGTAACTGCGGATATTGGTGGGCAATATGTAGCGATCGCCACTAGCCCAATCTTGATCCAACAGGCGATCGATACCTATAAAGGCAGCAATCCCTCCCTTGCTAAGAAGCCGATTTTTGCCAAGATTTATGGCGCTACTAATCAAACCAAAATTGTCGAGCCACTGTTACAAGTTTATTTAGATGGCGATGTGGCTCTAGAGTTTATTGGCTCTCAAGCTAATCTCAATCTCAACGAAGCGGCGATCGCACAGTCAAAGCGCGAACTGGATGCGATGACTTTGACAGGCGGTACTCAGAAAGAAGGTTTGCGGTTTGAGATTAATACTTATCTCAAAAATGATAATTCCAATCCCCTAGCCAATAACAATGCAAAAGTTCTAAATCTCTTGCCGCAGGAAACTTTCTTGTTAGTTTCTGGAGTAAATCTTTATCAGTCTTGGCAATCGCTAGTTACCCAAGCCAAGGGAAATGCTAGTTCCGCTCAACTGATCGAGCAGATTCGTAAGTCTGTCAAAGATAGTACGAAGCTTGATCTCGACCAAGATATTCTCAAATGGATGAACGGTGAATTTGCGATCGCGGCTATTCCCAACAATCAGGGCATTTTGGCGAATCCTGGGTTTGGATTTGTCGCGATCGCCCAAGCTAGTGATCAGAGTGCTGCCAAAACCGCGCTTGACAAAATCGATAAGGTCGCTCAAGCAAATTCTGGAGGGTTATTGCCCAAAGGAGTTGATCTAAAACCCAAACAAATTGGTGATAAATCGGTAATTGCTTGGGCGATCGGCAATACCAATGTGGCAACTCGCGGCACTTTGGATAATAATTTTGTTTTTTGGTCTATGGGCGATCTTGCCGATACCTTTGTGCCTAAACCTGCGAACAATTTGCCTGAAAGTAGTTCTTTCAAAATTCTCACTACAGATATTCCTAAGTCCAACGGTGGTTATTTCTATCTGAATATGACTACCGCGCTCTCCCTTGCCGATCGCCTTTTGCCACCTGAAGTCAAATCTAATCCTAGTTTTACCGAAATTCGTTCTGTGCTTGATGCAATTAACGGTATTGCCGTTACATCCACGAATGTTGATGCCAAGACAACCCGCTTGGATTTCTTGTTTACGCTCAAGCCCACCCCAGGCAACTAATCCCAAAACACAAAATGGCTATGCCATTTTGTGTTTTAAAAATCCTTACTAGGTTTGGTTTTTAATTCACAAAAGTGTCATCACACTTTTGTGAATTGGGATAAAAATAATGCGCAGCTCATTGCGCTTAAACTCATTGCCCCTAAAAATGTCATTTTTTCAAGGCTAGCAGAAAGTAAAATATTAAAGATACTCAATACCTTACTTAATTACCTTTAACAAAAAATGGTTACAACAGCACCCGATACCAAATCCGATACTAGCGCCCGTGATCTATTTCAGGCTGCTTATGAAAACCGTTATACATGGGACAGCAATTTCCCAGGATTAACTGCCGATGTCTCCGTAGCGATCGATGGCGAAGCCCGCACTGGTAAGGCAAGTATTAAGCCAGATCTATCCGTTGAAGTGAGCATGGATGAGCCACAACTAATCGATCGCACCACCCGCAC
The DNA here is from genome assembly GCA_031378395.1 of Pseudanabaena sp. OTE_75_metabat_487_sub. GTDB lineage: Bacteria > Cyanobacteriota > Cyanobacteriia > Pseudanabaenales > Pseudanabaenaceae > Pseudanabaena. Next base: position 1,407 of record JANNDZ010000824.1, on the reverse strand, counting down.
CCCTAGCGGCGAAGAAAAGACGGTTTCTGTGGACGAGGGTCAAGAATGGCTATACAACCAACTGCGCGATGTGGTAACCCACCGCAAGCGCAAAACCTTTGAAGAAGCTCATGGTAAATCAGCGTTTAACCTTGGCGCAGCCGATGAGTCAGGAGCCGTAGAAATCTTGGTTACTGGCGATTCGATGGGATCAAACTACAAAGTACGTGGCAAAGAGATCTCGATGGTCAGCCGTGTCATGGGACGTATTGGCTTCGTGATTAATCATCTTGGACATTTAGATACTGGCGAAGGGTATATTTCTTCTCTCTATACGGCAGTATTCCGTAATCCGATGAATGATGAGATTGTTCGTCAAGCTCGTTTTGAAGATAGCTACGAAAAAATGGGTAATTACTATGTGATGACCAAGCAAATCGTGCAATCTAACGAGCAAGGCAATACCAAAAACTATGAAATTACTTTTAGTAATATTCATCTACTAGGCTAGAGTTCAATCTTTTTTAAAACCTTGCTCAGTAGGGTTTTAAAAAAGGTTGAACAAGGGGCTAAATTTAGCCCCTTGCCTGTTCTGAAAATAGTAATGATGGCGACAATTATGAGAGCCGATCTGGAACGGTTATTAATTTCGGAAGCGGAACTATTGCAGTTGACAGGGTTTAACCGTCAACAGATTTTGCCGTCAATGGAGTTAATCCCGCGACAGATCAAGATCCAGCGCGTGATCTCATTGGGGATTTCCGCGATCACCTTTATCTCAGTTGCCAGTATTTTTGTACCGCCATTACGGATCGCGGGAATTATCTTTTTGCTTGGGTTGACTTTGGGGGCAGTGAGTTTAGCGATCGAATTCGTCGAAGTAAATGTACTTTTCTTCTGTGTGTCATTAGGGGCAGCTATTTATTCACTTTATGCTCTAACAGGAGCAACCTTAGGCATAATTTTGCTAAGCCTTGGATTCGCGATCGCTAGCGGAATTTTGGCTTTATTGCTGATCAGATTAATAGCTCAACAATGGCGAAAGTCAAAAAATGCTCATCGACAAAGAGGTATTCCATCAGTTATTTTGCGCCTATTTAGGGAAGTTGATAAATGCAATAAAACCATCTGCGATATTGATGTATTTGATCAGCTACAAGATGCAGGAAATCCGATTAAGTTAGAGTCGAGAGAGTCAGCGATCGCAGCTTTGAGAATGACGCGCAATGATATAGTTCGAGCATTGAAAACAGAAAGGATTTTACGCGAACATCCAGACTTTCATCCTGATCGCTTTGATATTGATTTAAATGCGTTTGAAGCTATCCAGATCAATAATCGTGCGAAGGAATATGGGCGGATTTTTGATGCGACTGTACAAATAGCGATCGATGTGCAGGAGGCGATGGCTGAATTACAAGAATCAAC
>JANNDZ010000822.1:0-2414 GCA_031378395.1 Pseudanabaena sp. OTE_75_metabat_487_sub | reverse complement strand
GTTGAGAGACAAACCAATTTTTTGGCGTAATTTTTCGATTTTGCGGGCGTTGGTGCTGTACTGCACCAATTCATCTTCCGCCAACATGATTAAGCGCTCTAACTTTGCCATTGGTAAATATATTGAGATAATTATAATGAGAGATACTTCATTTAGTCCCTCAATCTAAGCATCATAGTGATCGTGATCGCAATTACCAAAAGGATAGAGGTCGGACGATCACCACAAAAACATCAAAAAATATTTGACAAGATGCACCATTCTTGTTGTAGAATATAAGTCTTGAAAAAAGGGCGAGTGGCGGAATTGGTAGACGCATCAGACTCAAAATCTGACGACTTCGGTCATGAGAGTTCGATTCTCTCTTTGCCCATAAAAACAAAAAAGAGTTCTCACAAAATGAGAACTCTTTTTTATATGGAAATTTTTTGTAAGATCGAACTCGTGGAAACTATGTGGCGATCTAATCCAAGAACTTTTGGCTCGATCCCGATCGCTAGTCCAATCAATTGTGGTAAATGCAAAATCGGAATGCCCAATTTTTGACCAATCACACTTTCAACTTCGGGTTGGCGCGAATCGAGGTTGAGGTGACAGAGAGGACATGGTGTAACAATACAATCTGCTCCTGCGGCGATCGCGGCGGTGAGATGTCGTCCCGCCATCGAGAAAGATTCTTTGGGAGCATAGCTGGAAATTGGCCAGCCGCAGCATTGCACTCGACCTTCGTAATAGACAGGAGTTGCACCGACGGTGCGAAATACATTTTCTAGAGATTCTGGTCGGAATGGATCATCAAAGCGAGTCACTGTTTGCGATCGCAACAGGTAACAGCCATAGAAGGCAGCACATTTAAGATTCGCTAGGGAACGAGTTACTTTTGCTGCGATATTTTCTAACCCATAGTCGCGGATTAGAACCCAGAGTAAGTGCAAAACTTCGGTAGAACCTTGAAACTCATGACCTTGCGTATTGAGCAGTGCATTTACTTCGTCTTTGCGAGTAGTATCCGAGTTTTTGAGTTTATCGTTGACACGACCAAGTACACCCTGACAGGTACTGCATTGTGTCATCACAGTAAGATTTAATTCTTCGGCAAGAGAAATATTGCGGGCATTGATGACATCCTCCATGAGTTCGTCGGTTTCCTTGAACGTGCCAGAACCACAGCAGGTTGCCTTATGCAATTCCACGAGTTCAATACCTAATGCTTGCGCGATCGCAGTTGTCGATGCATGTAGCTCTTTGCAAGCACCCTTTGCAACGCATCCTGAGTAATAAGCATATTTCAAAGCTTTAGTTTCTGTCATTTCTCTTATCGCAAAATCTTTCCCTTGAGCTTCTAAATTACCATCAAAAAAGAGAGACGGCGCTAAGCGCCGTCTCTCTTTTTTGATTAATTAAGCAGTGACTAGTTCAGGACGCTTGCTATTGCGAATACCTTCGATCGCCTTAGCATAGTCAGGAGCATTAAATACTGCCGAACCAGCAACGATCGCATTTGCACCAGCTTCTAGAACTTGCCAAGTGTTGTTAGCCTTAAGACCACCATCAACTTCAATCCAAGGATCAAGTCCGCGATCGTCGCACATTTGACGTAACTTAGCAATTTTAGGAATCACGTTAGGAATAAAGCTTTGACCACCAAATCCGGGGTTCACACTCATGATCAAAACCAAATCGCAAAGATCGAGAACATACTCAATAAAGCTCAAAGGGGTCGAAGGGTTGAGAGAAACACCAGCGAGTTTACCAAGTTCCTTGATTTGGCAAAGATTACGATGTAAGTGCGGGCAAGCGGTATGCTCTGCGTGAACGGTGATGATGTCTGCACCAGCCTTTGCGAAGTCAGCCACATATCTTTCTGGCTCGGTAATCATCAAATGCACATCTAAAATTTTGGTCGTCACAGGACGAATCGCGGAAACGATCAATGGTCCAATCGTGATGTTTGGCACAAAGTGACCATCCATAACATCAACGTGAATCCAATCTGCACCCGCCGCATCAACTGCACGAATGTCGTCACCTAAACGGCTAAAGTCAGCAGACAAGATTGAAGGGGAAATAACTGTGGACTTTTTAGGCATATGATTTACGGGGGCTTAGCTTTACAAAGATCTAAAAAACAGCAGATAAAGGTAGTTTTAACTACAGTCTTACCTTAATTATTAATTAAATTTAGCAGTTTTGATCGAAAGCTGCACAATTAAAAATCGAGAATATATGGAGCCTCTGTATTTTCTGGCTTTTAAAAACATAAATGATGAGTGTTACAAATCTTCGCTCATCACTTATAGCTTTCGTCCGCTTGTGTTAGGACAAAATCAAACCCAAAAAAGAGAATGGCGGCGCGTCGCGCCGCCCATAACTTTTTTGGGTTTTTTTTTTTTTAATAAATCTATACAATCAAA
>JANNDZ010000821.1:0-7136 GCA_031378395.1 Pseudanabaena sp. OTE_75_metabat_487_sub | reverse complement strand
CTGCAAGAATGTAAAACACCACCTGACCTATTCGGAGAAGGAGGAATCCTCAAACAACTAACCACCGCACTAGTAGAGAGAGCATTAGAAGCCGAACTATCGTCCCATCTGGGCTACGGAAAGCACGAAGCCAGACCATCGGGACAAACGAACAGTCGCAACGGCTATAGCCAGTAAACTATTCAAGGAGAATTCGGAGTAGCGGAAATTACCATCCCCCGTGATCGCCACGGGGAGTTTGAACCGCAGATGGTGAAGAAAGGACAAAGCCGCTTGTCAGGACTAGACGAGAAGATCATTGCCCTATTTAGATTTAAAGCTGGTTTGATATGCAAGTGGCGATTTTGTTGGCTTTAAATAGATGACAGTTTGATGAATTGCTTTGGTGGGATATTTACCTTACAGTCTTAACCAATAGTTCGCCATCCATGCCATTGTGTCATCGGTTCTGGTCTAGAACTCCAAATGCACAACTATTTCCGATGACTCTAGAAATATGACAGAATCTGCTCGAATAGGCTCGGCGGAGAGTTCCGATGATTCGAGTTTGGTTAGCGGAATGGGCTTCCCCAAGAGCCAACAGGCAAAGTCTTCAGGGAAGTTCTCGGCTAGAAACTTGCAGGTATTGTCATACATCGGAGAATTTTAGCATTTCAAAGTCAGTTGCCTGCTAATCAATCCAAAATTATGATTTCTAAAAAACATGAATGAGATTGAATTGACACAATAGCAGCGTGATGCGATCACACTTGATTTTGAAAGTTAAGGTTTTGGCGATCGCTTACATAAAACCAAGAAAGTAATCTTTATCATAAAAAATTGTTAGATTTACTTTACGAAGTTAGCGCTAATGTAGGATGCCTGAGGCATGGACAAACTGTTATAGCTTGGTAAACTGTTGGCTAGTTTGTAAAATCTGGTTTGAAGTATATAGAGGCAAAGAGAATATGCAAGTAGATGAACAGGCGGACAAACAGGTAGAAACGTCTACGGAAATCAGTAATATGAGAGATTCAACAAGCACCTCTGCCAGAAATCAACCTAGCAATATGAAAAACACCCTAGGCTCCAAAAACTCCAACAAATTTTTAATCCCAGCGATCGCACTTGCCCTAGCTGCACTGGGCGTGAGTATTTGGTTTGTGATCGGACGTTTTAGCAGTAACCCCGCGCCTACACCAGCAACTAATACCAGCACCAAAGATCAGCCAAAAGCCATCAGTGCATTAGGGCGCTTAGAGCCACAAGGCGAAGTCATCAAAGTTGCCTCACCCTCAGCGCTGGGGTCATCGCGCATTGTGAAATTGATGGTCAAAGAAGGTGATACCGTCAAACAGGGACAAGTGATCGCCATTCTCGACAGTTACGATCGCTCTGTGGCTACGTTACTCCAAGCTCAAGAAAGCGATCGCAACCTTGCTAGAGTCCGCGCAGGCGCAAAAAGTGGTGATATTGTTGCCCAAGCGGGTAACGTAGAAGCCGCAAAGGCAAATACTAATGCGCTTGAGGTAAATGCGTTAAGACTTAAAGCAGAACTAGATATTGCAAAAGTAGAATATAAGCGATTTGAGGACTTAAAACGAGATGGCGCAATCTCTGATTCCCTGCTTGATGCTTACAAGCTCAAAGTCATCACCCTTGAAGGACAACTTCTGCAAGCACAACAACAAATTCAACAGGCTGCGTTTCAACTAAAACAATCAGAAGGATTACTCAGTAGCGTTAGAGAAGTCCGCCCCACTGATGTCCAATTTGCTGAAGCTCAACTTCAAACCGCGATCGTCAATGTCAAAAGAGCCGAAGTTGATCTTGATCTAGCTCAAGTACGCGCTCCAATTGATGGACAAGTTCTTAAAATCAACTCTAAAACTGGTGAAGTCGTCAGCCAGACAAATGGAGTCATGGATCTTGGCAATACCAGCCAGATGTATGTAGTTGCGGAAATATATGAGACTGATATCGGCAAAATCAAGGTTGGACAGACTGCCACAATTGAGAGTGAAGCTTTTGAAGGGCTGATTACTGGCAAAGTCGATCGCATTGGTTTACGGATTGCCAAAAATGATGTTCTCGGTACTGACCCAGCCGCCAAAACTGATGTGCGGATTATCGAAGTCAAGATCAAGTTAGATGACAGTAAAAAAGTCTCAGGGCTTACCAATTTACAAGTCAGGGTCAAGATTGAAAGTTAATGAGAATGCAAATCGCTCTCATTAACTTTCAAATATTTTTTAAAATCGCTAGATGAATTTATGATTTTTGCCGTACCTCTTGCTTGGCTACAACTTACTTACGAAAAAAGCCGACTGCTAGTTGCGATCGCAGGGATTACTTTTGCGGTGGTCTTAATGTTTTTGCAATTAGGATTCCGCGATGCTCTATTTAACAGCGCGATTCGACTACAAAGTAATTTGGTGGGCGACTTAGTGATTATTAGCCCCCAATCTACTAACCTAGTAGGAATGCGGAATTTCTCTCAGCGTCGTCTATATCAAGCTTTAGGAATGAAAGAAGTCGCGTCCGTAAATCCTCTTTACATTGGCATTGGTGCATGGAAGATCAAAGAAGACCCAGCAGGACAAACTCGCAATATTCTCGTCCTAGGTGCAAATCCTGATGCTAAAGTCTTTAAAATGCCAGGTTCTATATCCAATATCGATCGCGTTAAAACCCAAGATGTAGTTCTATTTGATCGGGCTTCTCGTGCTGAGTTTGGTCCAATTGTTGGCGAATGCGGCACTTTAGCTTTAAAAGCCCAATTTAATGATGAAGCTTTTGTTTGCAATAAGTTGGTCAGCCGTGAAGTTGCTAATCGTAAACTTACTGTCGGCGGATTATTTGAGCTAGGCGCATCTTTTGCCGCAGATGGCGCAATGATTACTAGTGATACTAACTTCCTAAGAATTTTTGATAATCGACGTGCAGGATTAATTAATGTTGGATTGGTTAATCTAAAACCTGACGCATCTCCCTATGAAGCAATGCGAAACTTTATCCTCAGTCAGCCAAGTGACAAAGTAGTTTTGCCGCGTGAAAAATTACAACCCGATGGCAAACGAATTCGGAGTTTATATCAAGAGAAGATCGGTACAGATGGCAAAATTACTAGTGAGGAGGATAAGAACAAGGTAGTAATATCTAAATCTGATTTAACAGTTGAAGATCTCAAAAAGACTGAGGATGCAGCGATTGATGACACAAGAATCTTGACGATCCAAGGCTATATTGACTTTGAAAAAGGCTATTGGCAAAAAAGCACTGCGATCGGCTTTATCTTCAGTCTTGGAACCGTAATGGGTTTCATCGTGGGAATCGTGATTGTTTATCAAATTCTTTATACTGATGTCTCCGATCACCTTGCGGAATATGCCACTCTCAAAGCGATGGGTTATGGGAATTTATACTTGGCTCAAGTTGTAATTCAAGAAGCTTTTGTACTATCGATTTTAGGCTTTATCCCAGGATTAGGAATTTCTTTCTTTCTATATAATCTCACAAAAAATGCGACATTATTGCCTCTATATATTTGGGACAAGGCGATTCCTGTCATGATTTTAACGATAGTCATGTGTGTGATTTCTGGCGCGATATCACTACGCAAAGTTCAATCTGCCGATCCTGCTGAAATATTCGGATAGAGCGATATGAATGACTTAGAAAATATTAAAACCCCTAAAATTATCCAAGGTATTTTGGAGAAGACCGAAAGCATTGGATTTCAGATGGTGTCAGATCCTCTTGTTGGCTCATTGCTAAATACTCTGGCAGTCAGTAAGCCATCTAGTCGATTTTTAGAACTTGGTACTGGAACAGGAGTATCAACGGCATGGATTTCAAATGGAATGGATTCACAATCAACGCTCTTATCAGTTGAGAATAATGATGAGCTTGTAGCTATTGCTCAAGAGTATCTTGGGAAAGACGCACGACTAACACTTCATGTGGGAGATGCGGGTGATTTGATTGAGCAGTTAAGCAGTGGTAAAGAGCAGTTTGACATGATTTTTGCGGATACATGGGCAGGAAAATACACTCATTTTGAGGAGGTGCTGCAATGTTTAAAGTCAGGAGGGCTATATGTTATTGACGATATGTTGCCTCAGAGTAACTAGCCAGAAGGTCACGAATTAAAGGTAAATGCTCTGATTTCTGAGCTTGAGAACCGTAGTGAGTTGAGCGTAACTAAAATAAGTTGGGCTAGTGGAGTTATAATCGCTGCAAAGAAATAGGCAAAATAAAAAGCGGTACAAAGCGCCGCTTTTTATTTCTTGGATTTTTTAATTTATTGCAATGTATATAAACGCGATCGCGATAGACGATCTAAAAAAGGAGCAAGAAATTTGTCATTGGCTTGCTTTTCTTGAGGATCTTCAGTTTCCAATGGATGGGGCGCTAAACCGCGCAGAGCAGCTGTAGTTACACAAAACATCGACTTTTGGAAAGAAAGACAAATCTTCACCAGTAAATCCTCTTCTCCGCGATCGCCTTTTTTGTAAATTTTATGCAAATAGTCTGGCAAAAAATGTCGCATATCTTGCATCAGCAATGTGGGTGGAATCCCTGCACCACCTACGGGCAGATGATCAGCATAGAGCACACCATAGTTGAATTGCGAAATTTCCGTAGAAATTTGATGCGCTTGGGCATTGTAAGAAACAGTGCCACGGAATGGGAAGGAGCGGAAAAATACTGCTTCCACATAGGGGACGGCGACATCCATTAAGAAGGTTAAATTTGCTGATTTAGGTACAATTTCGTAATCTTTGTCATGGATCGATACTTTATAGACGTAAGGTACACTAGCGTTGACAACTAGACCATTTTGAACATGCTGAACGACATCGGGAATGCTCTTAATTTCACCGCGATCATAGCGATCGCTTAAGTCTAAAAACAGCGGCGACATAAACGACCAAAAATACCCCAGAGCACTGTAGTAGGTCATTAATCGCACCTGCTCTAGCAAAAAATCTGGAAATAATTGATTTGCCAACGCCGTCAATGGATTCCGACCAACTTTGGCGGCGATCGCTAACTTGGCAAGTTTTTTAAACTCTTCAGAGTCTAAATAAGCATCTAGACCACCACCGCCATGCCAAAACATTGCTTTCATGCAATATTCGGCAAATTCAAAATTGATGCGATCGTGCCACCAATGGCGACCGAGTTTATTTAAGGAGAAATCACCATTAAAGAACTTTAAAAATGGGAAAAATACGAGAAACTGATGTTCAGAAATATAGGTGAGATTCCTATAATATTCACCCAGCACGACACCATAGCTTTTGAGGATGCCAACAACCTCTAGCAAGTTCTCAGGGGAATCTGGAAGCAATGCACCACCTGATTCTAGGCGTTGCTTTACCGCAGCAAGGGCTGGTTCAATAGTTTTATTTTGACTCGATACACTCATAATCAAATTTTACAATGCTTCTGCCTAAAACCCAATAAGTAAGGTGAGCTATGCCCACTTTACTTATTGGGTTTTAGCAATTTTTTTAAACGCTTCAGCAGCTTTCGTTGGATGATTGCCAAAGGGACTATTGCTTTGACCAGTGGAGAGCTAACTTGCAGACTTGCCTCGCTCCATGCATTGCGATGAACATTAAAGCCATCACTTTTTGCGATCGCATACTTAACAACATCACCTAAGCGTAAAGGCATTGCCCAATAAAAATGATAAAGCTCATTAGGATCATCAAAAAATGGACAATCCATGAATGCCTCGGACTCCTGTTGCGTTGGTGAGCTATTAAAAGCAAGAAACATGTCATCTAAGGCTTCACGCAATAATTTGGGAGAAGTATCAAAGGAGAAATCAGTTGGCGATCGCTCCACTAGAAGACGCACAAAAGCTACTACAGATTGCTGAAAAGATCTTAGCCCCCAGCCTAGAGCGGGTTCATTACTTTTATGCTTTAGCAATGGAACCACAGAACCATCGGCTTGCAAAGTATACTCAAGGGTTGTGCCTTCACAGCCTGCACAAAAAATTTCCATCGCCGATACATAGCGATAGTCGATATCATTGCGAAGTCCCACAGAGTTATTTAAATTAAAGAAAAAGGCAAGTGCTTCTCCTTTGTGCTTAAGTCCACCAGTGGGTCTGTCCAAAGCAAAATAGAAACCGATGGGCATCCTAGTACCAAATATCTCAAAAGCATTTTCTAAGGAAATCTGCAAACTACCGCGCCAGCCAACATCAACTAAGCCAAAAGCTTGTCCATCAAGCATTTTTTCCTGATGCAAATAAGCTTTTAAAACTTCACGTTTCTGCTCAGCAACTTGGAGAACTAATGTCTGTAAAGGTTGATGCTGTTCTAGCTTAGTGCGCAGCGAAATTCTTTCTTTTGCCGTTAAATCCTTTTGCCAAGACGCTTCGGGATAGCCCAACGGCTCAAAAATTGGCTTGGCAGATTGGTGATCGAGACACATTCGGGCAAGAAGACTATCAATTGTAAAATAAGTCGTATCATCAAACATCCATTCCCAAAAAGCCTTGTTAATTTTCGTTAGCCCAGGCATTCTCAACGCTTGACGACTGACATAGAGATAACGAAGTTCTACTTCTGGATAAATCTTCGGAGCAAGTTCCTTGGCGATTTGCAGCAATATTTCCCCATCCCTTGCTAAGAAGTAAATGCGGGCGAGTTGTTTTGCTCTCGCTTGTTGCAAAATCCAAATCGTATAGGCGGTTAAGATCGGTGCAGCAACGGAAGTCGCAATATCTCGAATGATTGATTCTTTTGGTGTTTTTGTCTCTCTAGTTAGGCGCGTATAGCGAGATATACCTGCCCAAAGAGAAGTAATTCCATTCGTAGCATCGGCATATTTTTGGAGTGTTAATTCATAGCGATTAGGATTTGCGTCATTAAAGTAAATAGAATTAATACTTAATGAGCTAGGCTTAGCAACATCAGATTGCCAATTATTACCTATGTGAGTAAGGGATTGAGGACTCAACTGTAGATCTTCCAAAACTTTTAAGAATAAATCTCCTTTCCCTTTGGATTTATGACACTCCGAAGATACATATAAGCGATCGCCTTTTTTCCAAAAGCCATGCTGCTCAAGTCTTTCTTTTAGGAAATTTTGAGGTAAATACATGTCTGATATGTACAAAACATGCGGATGAG
>JANNDZ010000810.1:0-2289 GCA_031378395.1 Pseudanabaena sp. OTE_75_metabat_487_sub | reverse complement strand
TAAGCGGGTGATGGGATTCGAACCCACGACATTCTCCTTGGCAAGGAGATGCTCTACCACTGAGCCACACCCGCATTTCGCAGTCTTTTGCGTTTAGCGCTTTACTAATATGACAAACATTGGGAACAATGTCAACTAATTTCTTTCAGAAATAGTAATTCTCATTATACAAATCAGTTTTTGAAAGCCCGCCTATGGCGGGCTTTCAAAAACTGATTTTGTTGTTTTCAGCGCCCACGGCGCTGGAAACAACAAAATCAGTTTTAAAGATTTTTACTTTGGCGATCGCCATAGTAAAACCCAAAAAAGGAAGTCAACGCAAAGCTGCCTTCTTTTTTAATACTTGAATCCATTTTTACGAGTGTGGATGGCGGACTCGCCTTCACGGAGGCGCTCACCTGCGTTAATAGTTGCCAAAACTACTGTGTGGTCGCCTGCATCAAGACTACCTGTGACTGTTGCATCAAGATAGGCGATCGCATCAGTTAAATATGGCTGTCCACTAGGTGCAGTTGCAGTTTCGATACCATCAAAAGGATCAATATCTGGAGCGAAACCCTTAGCAAAATGTCCGATGATTTTGCCCTGTCCCTTTTCGGCAATATTAACCACGACTGGACTACCGACTGTTAAAAAAGACTCAATTGGTCTGCCTTTGGCAACGATAATCGTTACGGAAGGAGGAGAAAACCCAGACTGTTGTACCCATGAAGCGAGCATGGTGGCAGTTTTGCCATTTTGTTGAGATGTAACAATAAACAACCCACTGGGAATAGCGCCAATTGCGGCTCCGAGTTGTTCATCTTGAGAAGTGGTAACGGTCATTATTTAATAAAATTATAAATACTTGTCTTAGCTTAACTTAGCAAATAAAAAGCGGCGCATTGCGCCGCCTTTTAATAAGTATTAAATATCAAGACTAGACGTAAGCAGTCTGAAATCCCCACCAGAGTAAGAATCCGATCGCACTCAAAACAACAACGCTAGAAAGAACAATTGACAAAGGGCTGTCAGCATTCTCAAACTTCATGATGCCGCGATTAAAATCTGTCATACAAGCAAAACCTAACTAAATGATTTAGATTACCTAAGCAAAACAATCTAGTTATAGCTCAACTCTTATAGCGATCGCACAAAAGTAATCAAATCTCTGGGAATAAGCCCGCTAGGATAGCAAATTACCTATGACTGAATGGCTTCGTATTTTTTGGCTACCATCTAAACCCGTAAAAAAGTTAAAGGAATTACCCCAAGATGCGGGCGTATATTACATTACGGCTCTCTGGATTGTGCTATATGTCGGCAAAGCAAAAAATTTACGTAATCGCTGGAAAACTGCCCATCATCGCTATCAACAATTTAAACTACTGCATCCGTTTGGAAGACTGCATTACAAGGTATTGACTACGAATCAGATCCATTCCTACGAAAAAGCTGAGATTGCGCGATTTCGACCTGCATGGAATGGCACAGCAAGAGTAACCTTTTGGGATCTAATATGCTTGTTTGTAGCAGTGTGGGGGCGAGTAATCATTTATGTTTTGTTGGTATTGCTAGTAATCACTGTTCTTATTTATTTGCTAGCTCAATAGACAGTAAAGGCAGCTCATTGAGCCGCCTTTACTGTCGCCTTTACTTTTTGGGCTTTATACTGGCAGTAGTCATACGGCTTGTTTAGTCTTTATGTAGTACGAGGAATTTTTTAAAAGTGTTGCAAAGCAACACTTTTAAAAAATTCCTTAGGTTTAAGAAAGCGCAAGGCGCTGTATGTGGAGCTTATGTTGACAACACAGACATCTTTAAAAAGTCGATTTCGGGCTATTTGGATAAGTATTCTGCTAATTGCACCGCCAAATTATACCGATCGCCTAAAAGCCCTGACAAACTTCGTAATTAATGAAGATCTGAGTAGTCTAGAACTAGTAGACGCTATAGATATAACTATAGTGGCGATCGCAATCGGCGCATATTGGCATCAAGACTTACAAGAAGTGCGATCGCGAATATTAGGACTACAAGCCCATAGCAATGCTGATATTCAAGAATTGGTGTTAGCCTATGCGATCGCCTTGGCATGTCGAGATGAGCTAAAGCCGCAATCATTCATTAATCAGATTTGTCATGACTTTAATAAAAGAAGATCTCTCAGTCGTAATCTCAAATCTCAACAAAAGTGCTTAGATCAACTACAGCTAGCGCAAGAGTTTGTTAATCAAGGTGCAAGCGCCGTTACAGCCCATAATGTAAATGGTTTGTCCGAGACGATATCTAGTAGCTTGTATTATTTCC
>JANNDZ010000799.1:0-7469 GCA_031378395.1 Pseudanabaena sp. OTE_75_metabat_487_sub | reverse complement strand
TTTCTTTATAATCAGTATTGCTGGAATAAAACATAAAGGGGCGCAACGCACCCAGCTATGTTTTATTGTGTAACTTTTTTGTCCTTGCGTCGAGTGGAGGCTATTTGTTGGGGATCAACGCCTTCAAATGTTGGCGGCAGCCAAACCCGAACTACTAATAGTAGGGCTAGAGCAATTAAAAAAGCACAGGTAGCCATGACTTGCTTCCATTCGACCTCTAGCAACCCTTTCACAATCACTTCTCGCAACACTGAAACAATCGTAACTTCTACAGAAACCCCGATCGAAACTCGCTGCTCTTGCAGATAAATAATTAATAGCCTAAATAATTCCACTAAAATGAGGATAAATAAAATATCGGCGGTGATGTCATGAAAGTGCAGCGTGGTTAATAAAGACTGAAAAATTTCTTTAAGTTGCAATACCATGACGCAAAACAGTCCAATACAAAGAGAGATTGCGATCGCGTCTTGCACCAACTCCAAAGTTTTGACAATTCGACTACGTAAAACTTTGCCATCCCATGAAGTGATTGTCTGATCTTTCTCTGAATCAACTAAATGCTGCATATTTGATTCCACGCCATTCAAGGGAATGGTTGTCTGCTCTTTATCTAAGTCAACTGAATGCGGCATATTTGATTCCCTTGATTAAGAAACTTTGACACAAATTAGCATAGTTTATTCTTATAGGACAATCGGTTTGTCATTAGATATTCATATGCTGTAGAGCTGATTCACTTATGAGATCAGTTTTTTGGGGAGATTGCGCTCATTGGGGGCGCAATCTCTGGAGCCGTTTAAAATTACAGAAAGCTTTCGCTTATCTCGGTTACAGAAATATGGACTCTAAATTTTATTTAGGCTGTGCGGTTTGGGCTTATAAAGGTTGGGGTGGGGATTTTTATCCTAGGGGGAGCCGCTCAACGGAGTTTTTGCAACTCTATAGCGATCGCCTAGCAACCGTAGAGGTAAATTCAACTTTTTATGTGATCCCCGATCGCCAAACTGTTGAGCGCTGGGCAAAGGATACTCCCGCAAATTTTAAGTTTTGCCCAAAGTTCCCAAAACAGTTAACCCATAACGGTTTGCTTCTACCTTATATTGATCAGGCTTTACATTTTTTAAATTTAATGTCTGGATTTGGCGATCGCTTAGGTGTGTTATTTGTCCAACTGCCGCCGAGCTATAGCCCCGTTAATTTTGCTGATTTAGAAAGTTTTCTCAGCGCTTTACCGACAAAAAACTATCAAATTGCTCTAGAAGTACGACATGGAGATTGGTTTAAAGCACCACATTGCGATCGCCTGAATGCACTGTTAAAAAATCTTGGTATTGGACGAGTGTTACTCGATTCTCGACCAATATACGATCTGCGCTTAGGTGATGAAATTGATCCCGCATTGTCGCTACCTGTGCAGCAGGAACGTCGTAAGCCAAATTTACCTTTGCAACCTGTGGTGACAGCCCCCTTTAGCATTGTGCGTTTTATTAGCCATCCCGATCGCGATTTAAATATTCGCTTTTGGCAAGAATGGGTGACTTATTTACAAGACTGGCTAGTTAATGGAACCGAAGTTTATTTTTTTGTACATTGTCCTATCGAAGAGCGATCGCCCCATAATGCTAAATATTTTCAGGAAATGTTAGAAAAAGCAAATGTTCCTGTGCCAGCCTTGCCTTGGAATGATCTAACTCCGCCGCCACAACAATTAACACTATTTTGATATGCTCACAATTAAATCAGTTTTACGGGTCTTGCTTGCGATATTCATGATCACCGCAGGGACACTTCACTGGGTAACGCCTGATCCCTTTGTGAAGATCGTTCCTTCTTTTTTACCTTATCCTTTAGCTTTGGTTTACATTAGTGGCGTATTTGAAATTTTAGGTGGAGTTGGCTTGTTAGTTCCACCAGTCAGTCAAGCCGCAGCATGGGGATTGATCGCCCTATTCATTGCTGTATTTCCTGCCAATATCAACATGGCAGTTAATCGTATTCAAATGGATGGAATTCCCGACTCAGACTTATTACGATGGGGAAGGCTGCCATTGCAAGCAGTACTCATCGCTTGGGCTTGGTGGTATACCAAGAAGATTTGAGAAGCGATACAAAGTATCGCTTCTCAAATCTTTTTGTCTCGTACTTAGTGCTTAGCAATAAAAGTGATCAATTATTGGCGATTGCTTAATAATTAGCCCTGTTGGGCAATCAAAAAGTCTTGTAACCTAGTCTGGGCAAAAGTTTCAAGGACATTCAATCAAAAGGCTTAAAAGCTATTCTCTGTGCGGGTTTCAGCGATTCTAGTCGTTATTATCCAACAGTGCTATTATTTGACATTGCGATCGCCAATAACCTTTCGGAACTAAACAACGAAGTCAACCATTTTTGCTTGCCTATTTTTAGCTAAAAAAAGACAGCTTTAACGGGCGTGTCGATTCGGTATAACGATTGAATTGAGCGGCACAAATATCTCTCGCTTGTCACTAAAATATCACAACTCAGTCCGCTCCAATGATTTGTTATGCGGTTCTTTCAAGGAATATTACTTCCTTTTCGTATCCAAATACTTTAATTCTTAATTCAGTTGCCATAGGAAAACTTTTTTCTGCTCTTTCGACAATGTCATCATTACATCTAATGCCATCACCATATTTGATTTTTGCACCACCGAGGCATCTATCGCCACACCAAGCCGAATAAGTGATAGTTTTAACATTGATAATATCAAGAATTTCAATAATGCATTCTATCTTCATCCTATCTATATGTAGTGGATTGCTGTATGAGTTTATGTGCCAATGCGATTCGCCGAAACCTATCGTCAATTCAAACGAGTCGCTACTTACAAAAATTTCATCAGAGCTATCTCCATTGATTAGGAATTTACAGTAGTCCTCAATTTTGCATACTGACATTTCATTAATACCACTATCCTTCAGTGAAATTAATTTAAATACCTCTTTCAAATCGCAGACAAAATCGTTTAGAGACTCTTGTTCGGTCATCGTATATCCTTTCTATTTGTCCACATAACTTATGATTCATACGCAAATGCGGCACAAAACATTGATTTAACCTCAAACTACCGCAAAACCCTATATCTATTGAATAAATTTTAAAATACGAGATTTTAAAATTTATTCATCATGATTTTACCTATATTAAGCGCTTGCTTTTACCAGCAGCGTCACAAATTTTCACAATTCGCATTACTCACGTCAATTTATTCTCAATATACTACTAAAATCCAGATTAGTTCTGGACTGACTTTACAACGCGCTTTGTTCTTAAATGAAAAATCTAAATACAGGACAAAAAACTTGAAATACCATCCCAGCAACGATTTTAGCTTTCAAACCCAAAATAGCTGCTGGATAAGACTTTTAGGCTGATTTAGCGTTCTATTTCTGATTTTTTATCCTGTGCTTATACTTGAACTACAGCGTTTTGCGCTCAAACCTGAATCAATAAACTTGTGAAAAGTCTCGCGAAGTAACACTTTTCACAAGTTTATTGATTCGTTTTACTTAATTTAATCAGCAGTATCAAAGTCATGACTCAATCCCAAGCATATTCAAGCGATCGCTATGAAGATTTCATTCAGCCCGTGGATGCATATAATCGTGATTTGATCGCAAACGTACATCCCCTTGATTGGGTAAATCCTCAACCAGCCGCTATTTACGACTTGGTCGTGATTGGTGCAGGAACGGCGGGATTAGTCGTAGCAGCAGGAGCAGCGGGTTTAGGCTTGGGATTAAAGGTTGCCTTGATTGAGAAAAACTTGATGGGTGGTGATTGCCTAAATGTCGGATGCGTTCCTTCTAAATGTGTAATTCGTTCGTCGCGGGTTGTTGCGGATATGCGTGACTCGGCTCCCTTTGGCATTAACCCACCTAGCCACATTGATATTGACTTTGCAGCAGTCATGGAAAGAATGCGGAAAATCCGTGCTGGTATTAGTCACCACGACTCTGCCGAGCGATTTCGCAATCTTGGCGTGGATGTATTTCTTGGTTCCGCACAATTTATGAATGAGAACGCGATCGCAGTTAATAATCTGCAACTACGTTTTAAAAAAGCTGTAATCGCCACAGGTGCGAGAGCTACCGACCCTCAAATTACTGGACTAGCCGAAGTTGGATATTTAACCAATGAAACTGTATTCTCCTTGACTGAGCGCCCTAAAAGATTGGCAGTGATTGGTGGTGGCCCAATTGGTTGTGAATTAGCCCAAGCCTTTCATCGCCTAGGCTGTGAAGTAACATTAATACATAAAAATTCGCATTTACTCGATCGCGAAGATGCTGACGCAGCAGAAATTGTCCAGCAAAAATTTACCCGTGACGGCTTAAATTTAGTGCTTGGTTGTGCGATCGCTAAAGTCGAAAAAACTGCTAATGGTAAAGTCATCCATTATCAACAAAATGGAACTGTAAATCAAATTGAAGTCGATGAGATTCTGGTTGGTGCAGGGCGATCGCCAAATGTGGGATTGAATCTAGAAGCTGTGGGTGTTGACTATGACAAACGTCGTGGCGTAATCGTGAATGATTATCTCCAAACTACGAACCCACGTATTTTTGCCGCAGGAGATATCTGTATGGATTGGAAATTCACCCATGCCGCTGATGCCGCCGCCAGAATCGTGATTAAAAATACGCTATTTGCTCCCTTTGGCTTAGGCAAAAGCAAACTTAGTGATTTGGTAATGCCTTGGGTGACTTATACCGATCCCGAAATTGCCCATGTGGGTTTATATGCTGAAGAAGCTAAAGCTAAAGGCTTAGAGACAGATGAAATTAAAATTCCTTTCTCTTCCGTTGATCGGGCTATTTATGATGGAGAAACGGAAGGGTTTGTCAAAATCTTGCATCAGCGTGGATCCGATCGGATTCTTGGAGCCACAATTGTGGCGCGTCATGCTGGCGAAATGATTAGCGAAATCACTTTTGCGATCGCTACAAAGCAAGGCTTAAATGCTCTTTCTGGCGTGATCCATTCCTATCCTACTCAAGCAGATGCGATCAAGAAAGCCGCTGATGCTTATCGTAAAACTTTGCTGACTCCACGCACACAGTCATTTTTAAAGTTGTTAACTAAATTCAGTTGACAACCTTAAAATGATGAATGGTGGCGCTTTGCGCCGCCATTCATCAACTATAAATGATGTGAATGAATACCTTACCATCACTTTTGAGCGCTTAGCTCTGTCATTTTAGATAGCGCTGTTATTAATTTTGCGAATTGCAACTACCGCAGGCTTAGGCGGCTCGTTTGGCTTAAGTGTCGGCCAATTGGAGCCAATGGGCACTTTTCGGGTTTGCATAAACTCTTTGCCATTAGTAGTTCTCATCGCAAATTTACGGGATTCAAATACCATGTTTTTGCGCGTACCATTGATTTCCCCTGGATGTTGCACTGAGAGGAAAAGCGTCTGTTGATCGCTAGAGAAGAATTGACCAGTGGTTTCGCATTCGATTGGACCAAATCCAAATAGAAATGCTTTGCCAATATCTGCACCAGAGGTTGGTAAAAACCAGATTGAACTGTTGCCATAAAGTCCACGTAAATCTGATTGACTGACAGGTTTCCCAGATTTATCTTGCCGACTGGGAATAGCGCGGTTGTATTTGTCAGAGGACATATCAGTAACCATCCAGAGATGTCCACCACGATCGATCGCTAGATTATCAGGATTCGCAAAACCAAGACCGCCTTCGGTTGGTTCCCCACCTGTCGCAACCATTGACCATTGGAAGATCATTGCCTCAGGCTTATTACTTTCTTCATTTAAACGCATGATCCAGCCATATTCGTATGCTTTGCCATCTTTACCCTTAAAGATGCGCAAATCTGGACTACCATCACTGTCACTAGCGGAACCTGAAGTAAAGGTAATAAATAAGGAGCCATCTGTTGCCACTTCGGTATCTTCAGGTCTTGCTGTGCAGGTTGCTCCGACGGCATTAGCTGCATAATGGGCATCGATTAAAATTGCGCCTTGCTTCTCGCGATCGCTGCCGACATATAGATCCCCCAAGGTTTTGAATTTGGATTTAAATTCTGCAATCTCTTCTTCCTTAGTTGCATTAAAAATTCCGCCTTCAGGACGTTTAGGAAGAGGCAACATTTTGCCAGCGAGGACATCAATTTTGTGAGGATTGATTGGGGTGAGCGTATTTAAAGCAATCC
This sequence comes from Pseudanabaena sp. OTE_75_metabat_487_sub, assembly GCA_031378395.1. Lineage (GTDB taxonomy): Bacteria > Cyanobacteriota > Cyanobacteriia > Pseudanabaenales > Pseudanabaenaceae > Pseudanabaena. The sequence continues at coordinate 1,271 of JANNDZ010000799.1, read as the reverse complement.
AGCGACCAGTTCCATCGGCATTAAACTTGGCTGCATAGAGCATTCCCGATTCTAAAAGCTTAGAATTTGCTTTGTCTTTAGGGTCTGTAACAACACCTTTACTGACAAATTTATAGAGATGTCCACCACGGCGATCGCAGCCTGAATAAAATACTAAAGGCTTACCTGCTTCGGCACGAATACCCACGGCTTCATGGCGATAGCGTCCGAGCCAAGTATGCTTAGTTCCAAAATCATCAGGATTAGCTGGATCGATCTCCACGATCCAGCCGTACTTATTACCTGCTAGCCCAAACACGTTAGCAATGCCAACTAGTTCATTATCGTATTTGGTAAACTTCTTTTTGGTCGGCGCAAATGAAGTTCCATCGGGCATTACTGCCTCTGGTACAAAATTTTGATAGTTCTCTTCAGCACTAAGCACTGTCCCCCAAGGAGTTGTGCCGCCAGCACAGTTATTGAATGTACCGATAATGCGATCGCCAAGTTTATCGGTATAGCCTAACCCCTTAACCTTACGGAAAATCTCTACTGCTGGGCCTGTTGTCTTAAGGTAGCGACCATCTTCTAAACCTGAGATCCCTGTTACGCGACGATCGGCTTTAGAATTAGTGCGTTCCCATTTACCATTGGCATCTCGCTTTACCGAAATTACGCCAATACCAAGATCAATTAATGCTTCTTTGGAAATCAATTTAATTTGGTCTTTGAGTGGATTATTATCTGCTAATGACCAAGCATCAATATCTTTACTACCCATGGCTTTGAGTTGATCAGCAACTTCAGTGAATGGTAAAGACTTGCCGATAACTTTGGTGAAAGCTTGCTCCCAAGGAATGTTACTAATATATTCAAAATTGACGATTAGATAGCCTTCATTTTCGCTAGTTTCAATCAGCGACAGATAATCATTGTTATAACCAAATCGTGAGTCTCCCACGGGATCACCCCATGTTGCGATCACATCATAAACAAATCCTTCAGGAAGAACTAGATCGTCAATTACTTCAGCATTTTGGTAAGCCTGACTCTGTTTTGACGGAGCGATCATGTCCGTCAGCAAAGGCATTACGCCCTTAATGGGCTTGAAGCTTAGCAGTGAGGATGTTGCCGCAAAAGCCTCACTGCCTTCTTCAGACTGCATGAAAGGCATCGAAAATTTGAGGATTTGGCGATCGCGAGGAGATGCACCAAGTAGCACTGCTCCACTAATCCCACCAATAAAAGTGAGGAAATCTCTGCGGTTAATAGTCATATTTTTAATAATTTTC
>JANNDZ010000783.1:0-2003 GCA_031378395.1 Pseudanabaena sp. OTE_75_metabat_487_sub | reverse complement strand
TTTGAGTGGGAAGGGAGGAACTGGATTTTATGGCTTGTATGTATACGGTAGTTTTGCAAAGGGGAGAGAACAAGATTTCTAGTTCTCCCCTTGCAAGAGGGAATTAAAAGGGATTAAGTCATTTGTTCTACAATGTTTAGTGAGACGCTTTGCGCCACTGCTAAACATTGTAAAGTGTAAATAATGAGTTATTTTAGTTCGCGATCGCCTTCGTCCCCCTGTCCTGTCTGTATGCGAGGCACAATCACCCCCATGCCAATGATGGAGTCTTTGGCTTGTGATTTTTGCAATCATATTTTTATCCTTGAGCAAAGTGCCGATCAACGTCAGCAATTTTTGAAGATGGCAGATACAATCTCTTTCCTGCGATGGGCATGGACTGGAAAACGTTGGGAAAATGCAAATGCAGTGCAAGTTTATAGCAGCCGTTGGTTAAGTATTTTGGGTATTTCGTTAGTGATCATCCCGACTGCGATCGCCTCTATAGCTGTCTATCTTTTCCCAACAGAACCAGATGTCCCTCTAGCATGGTTTCCCAAATTCTGGGCAATTTCCACATTCTTTGGTCATTTATTTGTGTTGTTATCTATTACTCGCGACTATACCGAGTTTCCCATCGGTGCATATTGGCGCTCAATTAAGCGATCGCTTACAAGGAATTCTATGAGCAGAAGTAAATAACTGATGTTACTTGTATGGAACTGCGATCGCTGAGATTAAAGGCTACGCCTAAATTTTCAGGTAGGTGGGCAATCCCCCCTTGTTTGCTCTGCTTCGCTACCAGCAGGAAATCCATCGCCTGAAGTCCACATAGGAATAAAAATTAAATAACATGTGCATATAAAACCCAAATAAAGAAAGGCGGCGCGAAATACCAACTTTCTTTATTTGGGTTTTGATTTTGTCTTAGGGACTTGCAAAAAATAATTGAACCCAAAAATATGGCGGCGGGCTAAGCCCGCCGCCATATTTTTGGGTTTATATGAATCGTTTTTTCCTTGGAGTTCCCTTAACACAAGCGACGATAGCCGTATTTCAGTGAAGAGATAATTATCTCAGCCAAAATGCGTATCTATCTTTTAGGGCATAATCCTGACTTAATAACATGTTACGGAACTTAACTTAAATATAAGCTTTGGGAGTAAGCTAGATGAGTAAGGCGTTATATGCTAAGCATACAGATAGAATGAGAGTAGCTCTCAGGATATGAAGTATATGGGAGAACATAACTTTAAGAAAACGGCGATCGCTTCAGCTTTTTCGATGATTAGCTTTAGTATTTTCTCCCATGCAAGTTTTGCTCAGAATGCGATCGCGCCTGACAACACTCTCCCAATCAACACATTAGTTAATTTCAATAGCGCCAATCAAACCTACACAATCACAGGTGGCACATTGGTTGGGGGAAATCAGTTTCATAGCTTTCAAGATTTTTCAGTCCCGACTAATAACACTGCGCACTTTGATACTGCGCCAACTACTCTTAATGCGATCGGGCGGGTGACAGGCTTAAATATCTCTAATATTGATGGAATATTGAGAACTAATGGAACAACGAATTTATATTTAGTTAATCCTAACGGATTTATTTTTGGAGCAAATGCCAAGCTCGATATTGCTGGTTCGTTTAGTGCTAGTACTGCTAATAGCATTAAGTTCTCTGACGGTAGCGAATTTAGTGCGACCAATCCCCAAGCACCGCCTTTGTTAAATGTAAATGTGCCAATGGGTTTACAGTATGGGAATAGCAATGCAGGAGCTACGATTAGTAATCGGGGTAATCTCTCGACTGGTCAAGATTTAGTTCTGAATGCGGATAAATTAGATTTACAAGGGACTTTGCGATCGCAGAGGGATTTGACGTTGCAAGCTCAGGACTTAGTAGAAATTCGTGATATAGATATAGATACCAGTACTAATTTGGCAGGGGTAAATGGTGGGAATATTCGTATTGATGGAGGTGGGGATATTGCGATCATCAATGCTAATTTGAGATCGGCTGC
>JANNDZ010000750.1:0-2100 GCA_031378395.1 Pseudanabaena sp. OTE_75_metabat_487_sub | reverse complement strand
CTTTTTCGGTTTTATATCAGCGCTTTGCGCTGTAATCACTGCATAATAGATGTAAGACCAATAGAGATAATCCTGTAAGTTAAGTGGGTTGTCTTGGTTAGACAGAGTAAGCAATTGAGTTAGCAATGCATTTTATTGATCGAGTTACGATACATGTGAAATCTGGAGATGGCGGCGATGGGCTAGTTGCATTTCGCCGCGAAAAATATGTGCCTGCGGGTGGGCCTGCGGGTGGCAATGGTGGTCATGGTGGTTCCGTTATTTTGCAAGCAACAACCGATCTCCAAACCCTTCTTGATTTTCGCTTTGAGAACATTTTTAAAGCTGAGAATGGCGAGCGCGGCGGTCCTAGCAATATGACTGGCAAAAAAGGCGGCGATCGCGTAATTAAAGTCCCTATCGGTACGGTGGTGATGAATGAAGAAACAGGCGAAGTTTTAGGAGATCTTACTGAGGTTGACCAAACTTTGTTTGTGGCGAAAGGCGGCAAAGGCGGCTTAGGCAATAAATATTTCTTGAGCAATCAAAATCGTGCCCCTGACTACGCTTTACCAGGGCTACCAGGAGAAGAACTTAATCTTTATCTCGAATTAAAGCTAATTGCTGAAGTCGGGATCATTGGTTTGCCAAATGCGGGCAAATCGACTTTGATTTCGGTCGTATCCGCCGCCCGTCCGAAGATTGCTGATTATCCCTTCACCACGCTTGTACCAAATCTAGGCGTAGTCTCGAAGCCCTCAGGTGATGGTATTGTCTTTGCAGATATTCCAGGATTAATCGAAGGCGCTTCCGATGGCATTGGTTTAGGTCACGACTTTTTGCGCCATGTTGAGCGTACTAAGCTCTTAATTCATCTGATCGATGTCACTCAAGATGATCCCCTAGCGGCGTATCACACCATTCAAGAAGAGCTAGTTGCCTACGGACATGGCTTGGCTGACAAGCCCCAAATTTTGGCGCTGAATAAAATTGATGCAATGTTGCCTGAAGATGTCGCAGAGATTGCCTCACAGTTTGATATTCCGATTCTCTCTATCTCTGCTGCTTCCAAAAAAGGACTAGATAAGCTCTTGCAATCAGTCTGGAAAACATTAGAAAAGTTTGATCAGCAAAATCCATAAAAAAGGCGGTGCATTGCACTGCCTTTTTTATGGAATTATTAGCACCGCGCTATTTGAACATAATGAAATTACCAAAGGCGGCGATCGTAGTGTATTTTTTGTTGGGCATATCAGTTTCGTAAAGACTGAACACTACAAAATTTTGCTGCTTAGTCGAATTTCCAACTAATAACTTGATCGCGCCTTTGCCCTGAGAGATCACAAATTTGCATGATTGCTGAGCAGCGATTGGTAGATCTCCAGTACAAATTGAGGTTTTGCCTGTTTCAGAAAATTGTTCAGTTGCATACTCGATGTAGCGTTCTTTACTAGGGTTGCTGACAGCCATTACGCCAACGACCACAGTAGCGCCAATTAAAATTGCTTGTAGTTTCATAATTTACTTTTTGATAGTCGCGATCGCATCTTGGCTAATTTGACAAATTTCATTATGGCAATGACCATTACTTGCCACAATCGTTCCCCATTGGCGCAATTCCAAATTGTTGTAAGACAGCAAAGACAAATCAGAATGAGTAAGCTGGCCACCTGCTTCAGTCAAAATGATTTCAGGAGCGCAGTAGTCCCAATCCTTGGGGGCAGATTTGCCTGACACTGAGATATAGACATCAGCATTACCCGATGCGATCGCAGCAAATTTACCGCCAATGCTCCCAACCGCAATTTCAGCAGCCTTGGGTAATTGTTGGAGAATACTTTCGAGTTGATAATTGCGATGGCTACGACTAGCTACTACCACCATTTGATCGAGTTTGACCTTGTTAGAGACCTGAATCTTTTGCTGCAAACCATCTCTAGTCTCAATATAAGCACCATTACCCAATATCCCCTGAAATAGTCGATCTTGAGCAGGGGTTGCCACAAGTCCTAGCACAGGACGTTGGCGATAGGTCAAGCCAATGTGCACCGCAAACTCATTAGTTCGACGAATAAAGTCACTTGTGCCGTCCATCGGATCGATGATCCAGACCCATTCATG
>JANNDZ010000698.1:0-10046 GCA_031378395.1 Pseudanabaena sp. OTE_75_metabat_487_sub | reverse complement strand
GTTGCCAGTTGTGTTTTTACAGCGCTTTGCGCTCAAACCCCAACCAAGAAAAAACCTGAAAGTGTTGCGAAGCAACACTTTCAGGTTTTTTCTTGTGGCTCGTTTGATCGGCAATTGCTGTAAAGCGTTGTTTGAGCACATTCCCTAATTGTTTATAAAAAGCGCCCAAATCACTATCTCGTCCTAATCTTTTACCATAGAGAGGATTGCAGAATAGAACTCCACTGTCAGCAGGTGCGACTTGTTGTAAACCAGCCAGCAATTACTCCCTTCCCACCCAAAAGTTAGTGAGCTGGAAGGGAGTAAATAAAAACCGCAAAAAAATACCATATACAAAGCCGAAGAAAAAACAATAGACTGCATTTGCAAAAAACCCGTGAAAAGCTGATAATTATTTCATCTAGTTAACGTGGTGAGAATAGCATGGGAATAATGAAGGCTAAGGTTGCAACAAAACTCAAAGTTCGTCCAGTCGATTCAGCACAACTCACAAAACCTAACGAAACTATAGATGTCCCTGTTGGTAAAACCTATGGATTTAGTAAATTTGAACCAGCTGACAATGGCCATTTAAAAGTCATTTTAGCGGCAGGTAGTGGAACTTACTTTGTTTTTCCTCCACATTGGGAAGGACTAGTACCTGACGCTCCTCAAATTGTCAGCAAAAAACAAGCCGAATCATTCTTTAGTAGACAAATTACTGATGCTCAACTTCAGGATTTGAACTCCTGTTTAGTTCGGTACAAGATTACTACCGCACCCAGATTGCGACATTTCCTCAGTCAGATCGCCCATGAATCGGGCGGCTTACAGTATACGCAAGAAATTGCCAATGGTTCCGACTATGAAGGTCGTGATGATTTAGGTAATGTGAACCCAGGTGACGGACCAAAATATAAAGGGGCTGGAGTGATTCAGCTTACAGGGCGGGCTAATTATCAAGCTTTTAGTAAAGCGATCTCCGATCCTAAAGTAATGGATGGAGTCGCCTATGTTGCATCAAAATATCCATTTACTAGTGCTGGGTTTTGGTGGTCAAATAACGATATGAATGCCCTATGCGATCGCGGCGCAAGTGTCGAAGAAGTGACCTTACGAGTGAACGGCGGCTATAACGGTCTAGATGATCGCAAATATTACTTTGATAAAGCTCGCGGTATCTTTGCCTAAAAACAAAATAAAAGGCTCTGCTGACTCACTCCCCAGTCTAAAAACAGACAGTAATTCTTGGGTGAGAACGGAGTAGCTATGTCTTTTGCTTTGTTGTTATCGCCTTTCTCTTAAATCAGTATTTGTGTATGAATTTTTTTGGATATCGTGATTAAGCTGGGGACGAGACTCGAACTCGTGACCTACTGATTACAAATCAGTTGCTCTACCAACTGAGCTACACCAGCAAATTTAATGCTTTGGTAGAATAGCAGAAATGAGATCTCTTTTGCAACATTTATCTTAAATATCCAAAAACTCTAATTTTGAAACCCATTTCAGGGTTGTCAACGACTGAGTACCTGTGCTGAATAAACACTAAAATAAATCGCCCAAAACCTTAAGATTTTGGGCTTGCAATTAAAATACCAAAAAAGAGTTGCAGTACATTGCGTCACAAATCTTTTTGGATGTTTGTTTTTGGCCTTGGCTACAGCTATAAAGTATCTCAAAAACATAATTGGCAATAATCGCTATCTTTATTTTTTATTTGTCAAGTGGTTGACGCTGACTGACATATGCCTACAAAATGCTAAATAGAAAAGTTTTGCTCTGCTTAAAAATAATGTTTCGAGAATCTCGAAATCCTGAAAAATTCAGCATGAAAAACATCCAAAAAATAACGCAAACATAGATTAATCACTAAGGACATGGCTAGGACAAGCGATCGCACCCAACAAGCAAATCACTATAAAACTCTGCGAATTAGCTACAACGCTGCTCTTGCCGAGGTCAAAACCGCCTATCGTGGTCTAGCGAAAGAATTTCACCCCGACTGCAATCACCACCTCGATAATCACGATGATATCGCCTCTATCAACCTCGCTTACGAAGTCCTCAGTAATCCCCAATCTCGCGCCCATTACGATCGCAGTCTTGGCATTAAACATACTCCTAATGGAGCATCATCTCATCAGGGATTCAAGCGATCGCCCTCAAGTCGAGAAAACCATCTCAATGAAGATCAAAAGCTTGATCGCTGGTTTAAACAAGTTTACGAACCCATTTCTGAAATGCTCGAAGTAATTCTCGATAGTCTAGATGAGAAGATCGATGATCTCGCTGACGATCCCTATGATGATGGACTGATGGAAGATTTTGAGGACTATATTGACGAATGTCGTGGTTCCTATGCCAAGGCACAGATTTTCTTCCGTGCATTTCCCAATCCAGCATCCGCAGCAGGGATTGCTAGCTATCTTTATCACTGTCTCAACGCGATTAGTGATGGGATTGAAGAATTAAATTACTTCACTCTAAATTTTGACGATCGCCATTTACATACTGGGCAAGAACTTTGGCGTAGAGCTGACGAAATGCGTTATTGCGCTCAAATGGCAATGGAGAATTTACAAACGGTATAGAGTATTCTCACTAACTATTTGATAATGAGAATTTAGCCATACGAGGGATATTTGGGATATCTGTCCAGATTCAAAGCTAACAATAGAGAAGTTACGGTATTCTCCATCATTATTTTTGACAATTCTCGGTGAACAGGCCGCATTAAGAAAAATCGTCCCCATGTCGTTAGTCGCGATCGCATCACGAGTTCGGTGAGGATTGAGACGTAGGTTATGATGCATATGCCCAAAGGTAACTAAAGGAACTACTTTCAGCATTTGATAGGATTTAGAAATTGCATCTGCAAAATCTGGATCACCATAGTCGCCACCGCCAGCTTTCCAATCTTTGCCACAAATAGAATGCTCCTCACTACCCAATCCATAGGGACCATTATGACCCAAAAAGATTATATTTTCATAGGCTGCCTTGGCAACTGATTCAGTAATGCGTTGAGTTGATTCCACAAAATTTTTAATATTATAGCGATCGCGATAAAAAGCTTCTTTTTTCCATTTAGAGCTTCCCCAACTAAAGGGACGTGCACCAACTACTGAAAGCTCTAATGCAGGAAAGTCTAACCAACTGTAGCCGACATGTATTTCGCCTAAAATATCTATTTGCTGCTGCACACGATCTTCCTTAGTGCGATCGTAAGGACATTCTTTCTTATTAGATTTTTTGTCATTATCTACGGTGCTGTACCAAGCGTCATGATTGCCTAAAATAACTGCTTTCGGCATATCGAGATTGGCGATCGCGCTTACAACTTCTACTGACTCATTACCAAAGTCACCAACAAATAGAACTAAATCAATTCCCAAAGACTGAAGAGCCAAGCGATCTTCAACTGGCTGCCACAAATCATGAACATCCCCAACAACAGCTATTTTAATTGATGAATCTGACATGACCTAATTGCTAAAAATGGATATTACCTCACTATCATAAATAAAAAAGGTAGTCCTGCCAAAGAAAGGATTTGTAAAAGATAAGGATGTGCGGCGCTTCGCGCCGAACATCCTTATCTTTTTAGGACTGCCCAAGGGGGATTGAGGGATCTCTTTTTATTTTAAAGCCAAGAAAGGAGACGTGGCACAAAGCGCCACATCTCCTTTCTTGACTTTAATGGTTATATTCAGCGATCGCCTCTGCATAAATAATATGCTCTTGAACTTGGATACGCTTCTGGAGATCCTCTAGAGTATCGCTAGGAAGTACGGGAACGGCGGCTTGCTTGAGAATTTTACCGCTATCGACTTCGAGGCTGAGTAAGTGAACAGTGCAGCCCGTAATCTTGACACCAAAGTTAAACGCTTGCTCGATCGCATGAATACCTCTAAAGCTTGGTAATAAACTAGGATGAATATTCAGAATGCGCTCTGGGAAAGCATCGATTAACACTTGGGTGACAATTCGCATCCAGCCAGCCATAATCACTAGATCGACATTGTACTGTTCAAGAATATGAATGATCGCGAGATCGAGAGCTTTACGGGATTTGTAGTCTCTATGATTAACTAAAATTGCAGGAATACCAAACTTTTCGGCGCGTTGACGGACAAAAGCTTCAGGTTCGTTATAGATGACAACTGCGATTTTAGCTTGCAGTTGTCCATCTGCGATCGCTAAAGCGATCGCTTCCAAATTACTGCCACTTCCTGAAGCTAATACAGCCAACACCTTTATGCTCACAAATCTTCGAGGCTCCTAAACAAAAAACGCAGACACAAGTTTACTATATAGAGGCAGTGATACCAATTCACAAAAGCGTGACGACACTTTTGTGAATTAAAAAACAAACCCTGTAAGGGTTTTAAAAGCACAAAATGGCTGCGCCATTTTGCGTTTTGGTATGACTTGAGCTGCATCTATATAGCTGATTCCGCCATGACTAGTCTATCGAAATTGTCTCTTGCTACACCAGAAGCGCGCGATCGCGTCCAACCCTATCCCCTCAGCATCGCGCCGATGATGGATCGTACTGATCGCCATTATCGCTATTTCATGCGCCAAATCACGCGACAGACTTTGCTATATACAGAAATGGTAACCAGTGCGGCGATTAAGCATGGCGATAAAGACTATCTGTTAGGATTCTCGCCAATGGAAAATCCCCTCGCCTTACAAGTAGGCGGCGACAATCCTCAAGCCCTCGCCGAATGCGCGAGGCTTGCCGAATCGATGGGTTATGACGAAATTAATTTGAACGTGGGATGTCCTAGCGATCGCGTTCAGAGCGGGCATTTTGGTGCTTGCTTGATGAAAACCCCCGATCGCGTGGCGAAATGTATTGAAGCAATGATTGCCGCCGCCACAATTCCAGTGTCAGTTAAGCATCGCATCGGAGTTGATGATTTAGATCGTTACGAAGATATGCAAAACTTTGTGCGGATTCTTGCGGAAGCAGGTTGTCAGCGCTTCTCAGTTCATGCGAGGAAGGCTTGGTTACAGGGATTAAGCCCTAAAGACAATCGCGAAGTTCCCCCTTTGCGCTATGCCGATGTGCATCGTTTAAAGAAAGAATTCCCGCATTTATTTATTGAAATTAATGGTGGATTCACAACCCTAGAGCAAGCCCATGAACAGTTGCAGTATGTCGATGCCGTGATGATTGGTCGTGCTGCCTATGACAATCCCTATCTATTTGCCATGTGCGATCGCGAGTTTTTTGGTCAAGAAACTCCTGTTCGTAGTCGTGTTGAGGTTGCCGAAGCGATGATTGAATATATTGATCAATGGACAACCAACGGATTGAAGTTACATAAAATCACTCGTCATATGCTGCAATTGTTTCACGGTCAGGCTGGTAGTAGGATCTGGAAGCGAATTCTTACAGATAAATCTTGTGTTGCTGGCGCAGGTTCTGAAGTAATTCGTGAAGCGATCGCTGCCGTTAGCAGTTTATGACCAAGCCAAACCCCATATTTTTGTAAAAGCCATGCGAAGCACAGCTTTTACAAAAATATGGGGTCTACTTCAGAGCAAAGCTCTGAATGTTTGGTGAGTGAAGCGGAATTGCGATCAATATCTCAGTAAACTCGTTTAATTCGCTATTAATCGCCAATGTCCCTTGATGTTGCTTAACGATAATGTCATGGGTAAGTGAAAGCCCCAGTCCAGTTCCTGTTCCAGGAGGCTTAGTTGTGAAGAATGGGTCAAGGATTTTAGATCGGATCTGAGGAGCAAGACCACAACCATTATCACGAATACAGATTTCTACTTTTTCTTCCGCCAGTTGAGTAGAAACTGTGAGGCTAGGCATGTATGTACTGGGCTGTAAGTCATCGACCTTTAACTGGATCTGCTTAGAGCGCATCGCATCATAGGCGTTATCAACTAAATTAATGAAAGCTCGCATAAGGGTATTGGAAATTATGTCAACTAGGTCTACTTCGGGATCATAGTTGGTGTGAATAGAGACATTGAAGTTAATATCTTGTACCCGTTTGCTATGACAGGCAAGTTTCACGGCTTCATCAAGAAGGTTATTAAGTCTTATCGGCTGCATTGGAGCAGGTTCGCTGCGGGAATGTTGCATCATACTGTCAATAATCTCTGCGGCACGGAGGCTATGTCGATGAATCGTAGAGGCATTCTCCTGTATGTCGTTGATTAGAGCTTCGATCAAGGATGCAGTTTGTGGTTCTTGAACCACAAAGATTGGCTGTAGAATCTCTAATAGTTCTTGAGAAAGATCAATAGAACCTTCAGCATAGTTTTTGACAAAGTTGAGAGGGTTACGCATCTCGTGGGCGATGCCTGCGGTAAGCGTACCTAACGAAGCAAGCTTTTCTTGAGCAATAATTCGTTCTTGAGCACTTTTGAGTTCATTAGTACGTTCTTGGACTCGCTGCTCAAGAGTTTGAGAATATTCTTCGAGTTGATGATTAGCTTTCTCTAGCTTGCTATTCAATTGAGATAGTTCTTGTAAAAGCCGATCAAGCTCTAGCTCAGCACGCTTGCGATCGCTTATATCGGTATGCGTTCCTAACATGCGCAATGGCTCTCCATTAGCATCCCATTCCACAATTTCACCAAGGGAGAGAATCCATTTCCAGTCACCATTCTTAGTGCGATGACGAAACTCTACCTTATAATGAGGAAGCGCACCATTTACGTAATCTCGATAAGTTTTTGCAACTATCGTCAGATCATCTGGATGGAGTCTTTCAATCCATTTAGCTCTAGTCTCCTGTAACTCATCAGGGCTGTAGCCTAACATCGTGGCATATTCAGGGCTGACAATCGTTGTCCCAGATTGGGGATTAAGATCATAGAGTCCTTGATTGGCTGCGGTCAAGGCGAGACGTAACCGCTCTTCACTGTCTTGCAGCGACATCTCTGCTTCTCGCCGCGCTGTCACATCTCGATTACTGATCACCACACCTGTGATTGTGCCATCGAATTCAAAATAAGGAGAATAGGTTGCACTAACAAATCGATTACCTGCTTTCTTAAAATAGAACCAATCCCCGTAATCAATTGTTTCACCTGCAAGACATCGATCAAACCTTGGCTTGACAATATTTTGAAATGTGTCATCGCCCATGACATCGTGGATAGATTGTCCAACAATCTCCTCTAATTGCCTCTCATTGTGCTCTAAATAAGTTTGATTTACCAAGCGATAAGTGTAGTTTTGGTCAACCAACGCCATGCCGACTGGAGCGATCTCCACCATCCGTCTATATTGCCTCAAAACAATTTCAGCTTGTTTGCGATCGGTAATATCACGCACTACACCGACAATTCTGAAACCGTCGCCTTCTTCTTTGTTAACAACTTTTCCATTTACCGCTACCCAACGCATCTCCCCATCATTACGGTTAATCCGATATTCAATGTTGTAAGGAGATTGTGTAGTAAAACTATGATGGAGAGATTGAAACACTCGTTCTTGATCTTCGAGATGAACTAATCTTAAAAAAGCTTCGCGATCGCCAGAAAATGTTCCAGACTCATAGCCAAAAATGGCTTCTGTCCTTGCTGACCAGGTCTCTGTATCCAAGTCAGACTCCCAAGTTCCCATCTCCATCACTTCGAGAGCCAATTGTAAACGTAGTCTCTCTGACTGGAGCTGTTGTTCTGAACGTTTGCGATCGCTAATATCTTGAACAATACCAATAAAATATTGCGGTTCTCCGCTCAGATCCCTTGCTAGCGAGACAGCCAAATTCGCCCAAACAATCTCTCCATCTTTGCGGATATAACGCTTTTCCATCGTAAAGCTCTGTAGTTCTCCTTTAACTAAAAGCTTGGTTTTTTCATCATCTTTTGCGAGATCCTCAGGATGAGTTAATTCGGTAAAAGATTTAACTATCAGTTCTGTTTCTGAGTACCCCATAATGTCGCAAAATCTTTGATTGATTTGCATATATTTTCCATCCAAGCTATTTTGGCAAATCCCAACGGCAGCTTGATCAAAAGTAGCTCGCAAACGTTCATTACTATCTGCTAGAGCTATTTCAGCTTGTTTGCGATCGCTAATATCTTCATAACAGCCGAGAACTCCGATTACCTCTCCTTGAATATTTGTTAAAGGAATTTTGCTACTACGAATCCAGATCTGTTCTCCATTTAGATTGCTGGTGGGTTCTTCATAGCCCAATTTTGGAATTTTAGCCTCTATGACTCTAGCGTCATCAGCACAATAGAGATCAGCCCATGAGCTCCAAGGTAGCTCAAAATCAGTTTTACCGACAATTTGCTCTTGAGTTAGTTGATAGTCGTTGGCAAACGCTGGGTTGCAACCCAAAAATCGCGATTGTCGATCTTTCCAAAAAACCCGTTGAGGAATGGTATCGAGCACTAGTTGCAACATGTTACGCGATTCTTGTAGGGATTGAGTTCGCTCTTGAACACGCTTTTCTAAGCTTGAATTCAATTGTTTCAGGTTTTCTAGATTCTTTGTTTGCTCGTAGCACCGCAGAGCTTCTGTCACAGTCAATTTGAGATCGAATTCATTCCAAGGTTTGGACATAAAGCGATAGAGACTCCCATGATTGACCACATTGGCTATGGCTTCTGCGCTTGCTTGACCAGTCAGCATGACTTTTAAAATCTGAGGATGTCGAGCATGAAGTTCAATCAAGAATTGATCTCCTTGCATATTCGGCATAATCTGATCAGCAATCACTAGAGGTATTTCAATCCCGTTCGACAATAGCTCTTCTACCAAAGTCAATGCTTCATCTCCACTTTCGGCGATTTCGATCGCATGGTCGGGGAAACATCTCATTAATTGACTTCTGAGGCTGATCAGAATATTAAGTTCGTTATCCACGCAAAGGATTGTCATTCTGTTCATGGTTTCATCACCTTGCGGAGCTAGGGTGTACATACAAGACTTCTCTGCGACTGCGTAATTTACAGCGCTTTGCGCTAAAGCCCAAATCAAGAAAATTATTGAAAGTGTTGCAAAGCGACACTTTCAATAATTTTCTTGTGGTTCGTTTGATCGGTAGTTTCTGTAGTATAAATTGATTAAATCCTTTGAGCAATGCGTAACTTCGCCGATCGCGCTCTAGGATTTGCGCGAATTTCTTCATCTGTAGCGATGATTACTTTTTTGGTAAGCACCTGTAAGCGATCGTCTTCACGAAATGTATGCTTGACAATGCGGTCTTCTAGACTGTGGAATGTAATTACGGCAATCTTACCGCCTGTTTTTAGCCAATTTGGAGCCACTGCTAGCCATTTTTCGAGGCTTTCTAATTCACGATTTACAGCTATTCTCAAGGCTTGAAAAGTTCGTGTGGCGGGATGGATTCTACCATGTCGATAACTAGCGGGAACGCAAGCAGAAATGGCATTGGCAAGTTCCAAAGTGGTTTTAAAAGGACGCTTCTCCACAATTTGACGAGCAATTCGTCGCGAAAGTCTCTCTTCTCCCAGTTTAAAAAATATATCCGCAAGTTCTACTTCTTTATAGTGGTTGATAATTTCCGCAGCAGTTAGAGTTTGGCGATTATCCATCCGCATATCAAGATCACCTGACTCTCGAAAACTAAAACCCCGCTCGGCAACATCAAATTGCGTTGAACTTACACCCAAATCAGCAAGGATGCCATCAAATTTCAAATCTGACGAAGGTTTATATTCACAAAAGTTGCCACGCCAAAAGGTAACTTGATTTATATAATCGGCAAGTTTTTCGGTTGCCGCCGCGATCGCCATTTCATCGCGATCGATCGCTACTAAACGCACATTTTCTGCTCCTTGCAAAATTAATGAGCTATGTCCACCACCGCCAACTGTACAATCGAGGTATATACCACCTGAAATAATTTCTAAACCTGCGATCGCAGGTTCGGCAAGGACGGGAACATGATGAAACTGAGCAGTCATATTTTTGATGTTTGAATAGATTACCTTCAGCGATTTTCTCTCAAAACCAACACAATAAATATATAAAAAGCGTTGCTTTGCAACGATTTTAAAAAATTTCTTGAAACTCAAAATACGAGTGCACCCAAATAACGCAAATTTTT
>JANNDZ010000691.1:0-11500 GCA_031378395.1 Pseudanabaena sp. OTE_75_metabat_487_sub | reverse complement strand
AAAAAAAATCCAAAACCAATTAAAAAACAAACCTAATTATTTTTTTTGTGCCCCACCCCCCCACAACTCTATGAATGCGTTTAATATTTTAACTCACTTGGCTATAGCCATAAAAAAATGGAAGGCATTGCCTTCCATTTTTTTATGCTGTAGTTTCTGGAGTTTCACTTGCAGGTTCGGCAGTTGCAGCACTAACTGATGCTGCTTCTTTCTGAGAACGTTTTTTGCGTTCAGCTTCCACCATATCGGCGATCATTTGACGTGCTTGCTCGATCTTGTCGAGATTAGAGCGATAGAGATCAATATCTTTCAGTAAGTGATCGCTACCAAATTTAAGCGTTTCACCCACTAACTTGATTACTTCTTCACGCTTAGTGCTATCGGCAATATCGTCAGGATCGCTGATCTCTAACAAGGCATATAGTCCCACACCGAGCAAACGACTGTATTTAAAGTTTTCTTTGCTAGCGATCGTATGTAATTGTCCAGACAAAGGCTCAAGGTTAATGCCAGAGTCTAAGCTGGTCAATAGGTTTTTAATTTCACTGGTCGAGCGCGTCGCTAAGTCGCTCAGAGTTGTCGCATCTTGACGAATGCGATCAGAGTCGAATTGTAGAGCTGAACATAATGCATGAAATACGGCAAAGCGATCAGCTTCAGGCTTGTAACCCACCGTAAAGCGATCGAAAGTTGTCACAAAACCTAATGCAAAAATTGCATCATAAACAAATGTTTGATTTACTTTCAGCAGATGGACTTCCACCAAAAGCTCATCTACAACCCGTCTATAGACCTGATTGACTGGCTTGGGGAAGGCTAAATAAAAATCTTTTTTAGTATCAGAAACAGTACGAACGGTATTCACAGTCAACAAAACCTAAAGACAAGATAGTTAAAATTATCATCGCACAGTTAGCCATAGCATCAGTCTATCGCTGTAGATAAATTTGATCTAAAAAAGGTAGTAGCGGTGCGAAGCGCTGCTACTACCTTTTTTAGCTTTTATGTATAAAATGAGGAGCAGCATAAAGCGCTGCCCCTGCAATAATCAGAAAATTTAGGTAAATCTAGTCATGAATTTAGCTCGGCTAATTTCCGAAACCGCAGCAAAATACCCCGACAAACCAGCGATCTCATTTGCAGGCATAACTTGGCCTTACCAAGAATTCGATCGCCAAGTGCACAATTATGCAGCTAGCCTCAATCGCTTAGGTATCAAAAAAGGCGATCGCGTCGCAATTCAACTGCCAAAATGCATTGAGTTTTTATTTTTTCACTTTGCCGTTCTCTCCATCGGCGCAATCTCTCTACCCCTAAATCCAGATTATCGTCCTGAAGAAATTGTCTATTTTTTAACGGATTCAGGTAGTTCACTGTTTGTAACTAATAGTGAGCTTCTCAGCAAAGTGAGATCGGCAATTCAAGATTTAACAGAATTAAAAATCCTACTCAAAGAAGAATTGCTGCCACCAACGCTTGAAGTAATTCCTCCAGAATACCTCGCAGGTGGTGACGATATTGCGATGATTTGCTACACATCAGGCACAACAGGACGTTGCAAAGGTGCGGCGATTTCCCATAATAATCTTATTGCCAATATGAAAGCTTTACACAAAGCTTGGGAATGGAGCGATCACGATATTTTGCTCCATGTCTTGCCCTTATTTCATGTGCATGGATTGAATGTTGCAGCTCTGGGCTGTCTATACGCAGGCGCAACCATGATCATGTTCGAGAAATTTGAACCGCGCCAAGTCTGGGAAACCTTAGCAACAAAAAGCTGTACCTTGTTCATGGGCGTTCCCACCATTTATCAACGACTGATCAATGAATGGGGGGAATTGGAACCTCAACCAGAATCAACGAAAATGCGCCTATTTGTCTGTGGTTCCGCACCACTGAGCGATCAACAGTTCTATCAATTTGAAGATATTACAGGGTTTCGCATTCTAGAACGCTATGGAATGACAGAGACAGGAATGAATGCCTCTAATCACATCACGCCAGAACATCGCAAAGCCAAGAGTGTTGGATTCCCTTTAGAAGGTGTAGAAATTCGGATAGTTAATCCTGATGGTAATGATGTTGCGATCGCAGAGGTCGGCGAAGTCTGGATACGTGGCGCAAATATCTTTCAAGGCTATTGGGGAATGCCAGACAAAACAGCAGAATCATTCACTGATGGATGGTTTCACACTGGTGATCTCGGATTTCAAGATCCTGATGATGGCAATAGATTGTACTTAGTCGGTCGCGCTAAAGAACTAATTATTACTGGTGGATTTAATGTCTACCCCAAAGAGATCGAAAATGTTCTTGAATCTCACGAATCTGTCAAAGAATCAGCAGTAGTGGGTTTACCTGATACGGATTTTGGCGAAAAAGTCGTGGCGGCGATCGCCCTTAAAGAAGCGATCAATATTACTCCTGAAGAGTTAATTGCTCATTGCAAAATTCGTCTCGCCGCCTACAAATGTCCAAAGCAAATATTTTTTGTCACTGAACTCCCCCGCAATGCGATGGGGAAAATCCAGAAAAATATTTTAGTCCAACAAATCATTACGCCCCTTTAGAATAGCCGAACCAAAAAGTAAGTTTCTATGCGAAGCATAGAAACTTACTTTTTGGTTCGGCTATCTTGCCAAGCATTGCCAATTCCTTGTACCACACCTCTCCCAATCAAGCCAATCCCACGCCCAATTACATTAGTCAATACATACACAAATCCACTACCAATAAAGGCGATCGCGGATTTTAGGTGTGGGGCGATCGCATCTTGTAATTCCAGCGCCAAAGTAACAGCAAGTTGAACACCTTCTAAGTTTTGAAGCTCTTGATTGCGTGGCGTATAAATACTTACTCTTTTGATACCGCGATCGGCAAATGTCAACAACATATGGCGACTTTCAAAGATTAATAGTGGGTCAGTAATATACTTTTCTAAGCGATATTTCCAAGATAAATCATTGCGAAATCGTTCGATTTCACGAGTCGCAAGTAGATTATAGCGATAGAAATTATGTTTGATTTCTTCAGCATTTGCAAAATTATTTAAAAGTGGTTGAATGACAGCATTAGCAATTTGAATAATCAAATTGTCTAAGATTAGTTCTACACGCTGCATTGCTTCAGTTGTACCTATAGTGGCAGTGGAATTATCAACTATTAATTCTGTCTCAAATAATAAATGCGATAGGAAATTATCAAATTGAGGGATCTTATCTAAAAATTCTATTTGTATGATTGCTACATCATTAAGCAAAACATCCACAACATTAACTTCAGCATCAACATTATCAGTGTTATTCAGAGTGTAATATTTACCAAAGAAATTAATTACAGTTTCCTGCCAAATACTTTTTAAAATATCAGGCATTTTTAACTCTAACTGTGAAGGGCTAATTTGAGAAAACCGTAAATCAGTAATACTTTGTTCAATTTGTCGCAAAGCAATATAAAGAAGTTGACGTTTTTTTTCGTCTTTTAAAACATCAATTTCTAAAGCAGTTTTACTGGAATTTAATAGGCTAGATTGCAGTTTGTTAACTGTCTTATCCCATAGACTCGCTTGGACAGCTAAGGCATTATTGCCAGATTTCTGCTCGGACTGATTTTGTGATCCATTAGTTGAGCGATCGCTTATTTTCACATTAGGTTTAGAAATCCCCTCAAAAATATTAGAATCATTATTAGCGAAAGTATTAATTGGCAATGCTTTTTGTCCCCATAAGCGATTAACTAGCCAACGTGCGGCTTGCAATTCCCGCGCCTGTCCCGCTAAAACCATTTTGGCAATCTGATCGCTAAGCTGATCATTATTGGTATTAGCCAAATTTGCCTTTACTTCAGCTAATACTCGATCAATCCCTCTCATTCCCGACAAATAGAAATTACGCCTCATGATCGCCACTACAGTCTGCTCAGGAAAGTTTTTTAGGGGATCAGATTGATTAGTTTGATCAATAGTGAGTCTGGTGCGATCGCGCAAATATCGACTACCTGAAGCAACTTGACGAATAGCGATAATTAATTCGTCAGGATTAGTTTCCTTTAGGCAATATCCCGCAACATCAGCGAGCAAAGCCATATCCACCAATGCGGCAGCATGTACAGAACTCAACAGCAAAATTGGCAACTTGGGATATTCAGATTTTATGCGCTGGCATAGTTCTAAACCAGATTGACGATTGGTCACTCCAAATCCTGAATTTTTTTTGTCTAAATCAAGGTCGAGAATTACTAAATTAAGTTCAATTTCTTTTTGCAAAATCTCTAAAGCTTCGGCAACCGTCTCTGCTTCCGCCACCACTTCAAAGTCTGAGAATTGAGCTAGCCACGATCGCAGCCCCATCCGAAAAATGTGATCGGTATCTATTAAAAGTAATTTATATATCTCGTCACTCATTGGGAAATTGGTCAGACGATTTTGCTCAATATATCTTAAAGTTTTACAGTTAAACTAATATTCAAATAAATGGCAAAAATATTGTCAAAATTTCGCCATCATAGGCGGCGCTGGTGGAATGCATTCGCACGGTAAGCTTACCTCCTAGAGCTTTTAGCAAGGTCTTTGTAGTGGGTAAACTCAAACTTAAGGTTCCTGTCTCAGGTTGGAGCATTAGCCATTGTCCTACCGCCTTGAGCAATGGTAAATCACCGCCACCTTGTCGTGTTACCTGCGATTGAAACTGTAATTTTAGATATTCACCTGCACTGGTTAGGATCAGCTGAATACGACTATCGGGCGGAAAACTACGAACTAAGCGATCAACCAAGCCATTGAGGACTTGAGATAGCAACAATCCATTGCTATAAATCGCAGGAATCTCAGTTGGTAAAATCATTTCTAGAGAAATCTGTCTTCTGCCTGCATGTTCCTGCCAACGCATAAATCCGTCGCTCAAAATCTCTTCGATTTGCGTCGCCTCTAAGATAATTGGGTAACTATCGAGTTGCGCCGCCTCAAAAATTAGATTAAATCTTTCAATCTGTTCTGTACATTCAGCATCAATTCGATCTAATCGTGTTTTAACTTCCGCCGATATATCTTTGCGCCGTTTTAGCGATCGCACCAACATCCGAATCGTAGTGAGAGGGGTGCGTACCTCATGGGTAATAGCTTTGATAATATCGACTTCTTGAATTTCGGGGATCGGTAACTCCTGATGAATCGAAGATTGCGCCATCAAAACTGCACCAAATCTTGCCATGATCTGATAAGGCGGCAATGTAAGTGGAAATTTTTGGAGCCTAGTTTGCAATAAATCCTGCTGTTCAGGGCGACGAATTCGCGGCAAAAGTACTGCGATCGCAGCTTGAATGGCTATGGGATGAAGCGACCAAATACAGCTATGACTTCTCGCCGATGATAGTACTAAGACACAGAAATTATCAGTAACTAAAATACAAAACCATTCTTGATTAAGACTATCTGCTTTGGGGATCGAGACAACTTGTGTATTTCCAATCGGTAGTGAAGCAGTCGGGAATAGTGAAGATTTACTGGTAGTAAATACCCAAGTTTGTAGTTCTGGCTGGCGATAGGCTGCATTCGGAAAAATATATGGATGATGAGTTAGCAACAGCCCATTAAGTTGGCTCTGAATCGAAAATTGCTGGAGAGCAGCGATCGCCCGATACCAAAATTCCTTCGCATCAGTTTGGTGCAACTCTTCGACAAACTCATGGGTTTGTAGGTCTTGATGCAGAGCCTCATATATTGTTGCCAATCCTGTTGCCAAGTTTAGTCATCCTCAAGCTAGTTATACGCTTACGCTTTTAGGAAAATTCAATATTGCATTTTCAACCTGTCTACAAAAGCTTGAAAATACAAAACCCATATTTTTCTTGGCTTGCGGTTTTCACATTGTGCTTGCCAATGTGAAAACCGCGATAAGTGCCGTTTCCTAAAAATAAAATTAACGACCTTGAGCAAGAGCAGCTTCAGCGCGGTCAAACTCTTGTAATAGGCGATCGCGGACTTTCGTAGGGACAGCTCGCTTGTTCGAGCCATTGTAGTATCCTGCCAATGTATTCAATGCAGTTGACATAGTTGTATAGGAATACAAACCACTCTTTTCACGATCAGCTCGATAACGGGATACGTAGGCATTAATTTTATATCTTGCTGACGTTTTTACCGCAGTCCGGTTTTCAGCGTCTTCAGCAAGACTGATGGCCTCACGCAAAGTTTTCAGAGTGTCGGCCGTATCAGTCATGTAATTACCTGTCAAACCTGCATTGACAAGCGTTTGTATTTCTTTCGTTGATAACGATTCACTTTTTTTGGCAAATAAAGCCGCATTAGCTGCTGGTGCAAAACTGCCAAGTACCACTAGAGCCACCAATACAAATGCGATCGCGGATCGACATAAGCCTTGTAAAGCACTTTTCAAAAATTTAACAGACTTAGATAAAGACTCGTATTTTGCCTTCATATTTATAAAAATACATATTTGTTGTCCATCTAATCTTATGGCTTTTCGGGCAAACTCCCCTAGTATCAAAAGGAGGGGATCGCAATGTCAGGAAATCGTGACATTATGATCCCCTATTAAATTTGCTCAAATGATCGCCACAACAATTACAGGTATTTGGTTTTGGCTGAGTATTTGTACTGAAAACACTATATAAACTAGTCTAAACCAATAGAAGATAACCCTTCCAGCCATTGACCTTCTCCAAAAATTTGGCAGAATGTACATAGCTACATACCGAACCCTCAGTTTCAAGAAGCTGAGGTAGATAATATCAAAAAGCAGTTGGAGGTTAATTGTATGGCGAGGGAACGTCCTCCCCTAGAAGAAATGACCTTGCGTCAACTTCGCAAAGTAGCAGCAGAGCTAGAGATTTCTCGTTACAGTCGAATGCGAAAATCTCAGCTACTAGCTGATATTCAAACTATTCTTACGGCTCAAGGTGCAGCCTCAAACCAAGCAGATCGTAGTAACTCGGAGACACAAGAAATCGTGGAAGCATCAAAGTTTAATGTCGGTAGTGAAGAAACAGAAGAAAACCTAGAATCGCTTGCTGCCATTGATAAAAGTATCGGTGATTTGCCAAGTGGGTACGGTGAAAGCCGCATCGTCCTATTGCCTCGTGATCCCCAATGGGCTTATGTCTACTGGGATGTCCCTAATTCTCAGAAAGAAGAGTTGAGAAAGCAAGGTGGACAGCAGTTGGCACTTCGTTTGTATGATGCCACCGATGTTAATTTGGATCACCAAACCCCAAATAACTTACAAGAATATAACAGCGATGAACTCGCTCGCGAATGGTATTTGCCAATCCCCATTAGTGATCGCGACTATGTAGCTGAGCTTGGCTACCGTTGTGCTGATGGTCGGTGGTTAGTCCTAACCCGCTCTAAGGTAGTTCACGTTCCCCCTGTATTTCCTTCAGAGTGGGTTGAAGATAACTTTATTACCGTTCCTTGGGATCAAACACTTAAGGGTCAAACTTTCTTCACTCTGGTTCCTCCAGCCAAGAAGGCTGCACCTGCGCCTGAAGAATCAACGACAACTAGCGATGGCTCATACGACGAAATCTTCAATATTGCCCGTGAAGCAGAAGTCCAAAGAATCTCTGGCTCTCTCTATGGCTCTATGCAGCATGAAGCTATGGCTCCTCAGTCTCTTAGCTCCTATGTCTTCCCCTCTGGTGCAGGTTTATTTGCGGGTGCGGCAGGTGCAATCAGTGCGAGCGGTATTAACTACTCTGGCATTGGCATGTCTAGCTACAGCTTCTTCTCTAGCGAATCACCTATCCGTCCTCGCCAGTTCTGGTTGGTTGCTGACGCTGAGTTGATTGTCTATGGTGCAACTGAGCCTGATGCTTCAGTTACTATTGGCGGTCGTCCTATCAAGCTCAATCCTGATGGCACATTCCGTTTCCATACTTCTTTCCAAGATGGCATTCAAGACTATCCAATCTTTGCAGTTGCTGCGGATGGAGAACAAAATCGGGCTATTCACATGAAGTTTGAGCGTCAAACCCTTGAGCGACGTACAAACACTAAAGAAGAAGCAATTCCCGAATGGATTAGCTAAATTTCTAATTTAAATACAAAACCCAAAAGAGAGTTGTGGCGCTGTGTGTCGTAACTCTCTTTTTGTTTAATTTATTTCTTGCAAGCCCCTAAGCGTTTTGGCGGAAAGGCGATTGCTTATCTGTGAATATTTTAGCGTTTTTGAAAATTGGTATAAAATTTTGATCGAGCATATCGAAAAAATGTAATGAAAGCCAATATCAAAAAGAGATTCAAGACGTTATCAAGTCCCAAATTTATTGGCTATGCATTGATTGTCGCGATCGCAGCTTTGAGTGCGATCGCGACGGGCTTTGAGCTAAATGAAGTCCAAAGCCTCGAACGACAGACCCAATCAGCATTTTTTAACTGGCGTGGTCCGATTGCACCTCCTAAAGATATTGTGATTCTGGCGATCGATGATCTCTCATTACGTCAAGGCGAATTTTATGATCCTAAAACCCGTCCATTTTTAGAACCATTTCGCACGACCACATGGAAACGGGTAGTTTATGCTCAAGCACTAGAAAAACTGGTTAAAGCTGGCGCTAAAGTCGTTTCCTTCGATATTTTATTTGTGACTCCTGGAGATCATGGAGCACCTGATGATGGCAAGTTCCAAGCAGCGATCGCTAAATATGGCGAGCGAGCAGTATTCGCTGCTAGCTATGAATTTACACAAATCGGTGAAGCGAATATCATGCAGCTTGCCTCACCAGAAGGAATTTTTCAATTAAAACCGAATACATTAGGACTAATTAATTTTCGTCCTGAAGTTACTGATAGTATTCACCGTTTAGGCGTGCAGCCGCCAGCAGATAGTGGGCTACCAACTGTGCCAACTTTCGCTGCTTCAAGCCTAAATGCGGCAAAAATTAGTTATCCCAAACCTAAGGGCGATGGAATTTATTTCTTTGGTGGCGCGGATACATGGACAAATGCTCAACAGCAGATTCCCTTTTATTATGTGATTGATCCATCTAACTGGAATAGCGAACAGCTTCAAGGTGGTAAATTTTTTAAAGATAAAATTGTCCTGATCGGGGCAACAGCTGCATCAAAACAGGATATTCAAAACTCAGCAATGGGTAGAATGCCAGGGGTAGAAATTCATGCCAATGCGATCGCTACGCTCATGCAAGGAAAAAGCATGGCTGGATTATTTGCTAATCCAATGCAGCAAGGTATCTTTACGTTGCTATTTGTCGGTATAACAGGTGTTATTCTCTGCCGATTCAAGCGACCAACTACCCAGATATTAGCGGCTTTTATCATTGCGATCGCATGGTTTGGAATTGGCTATGTCAGCTTTATTTACACCAGTACGATTTTGCCTGTGGCAATTCCTGCGATCGCGATCAGCTTAAATGGAATAGCACTTTTAACTACAGGCTCTATCGCCGCTCAACTTGACAAAATCCTGCTAAGACGAACCCTAGAGCGTTATGTCGCCGCGCCAATTGTGGAAGAGATTGTCAACCAGCCCGAAAGTTTTCGCGATCTACTAGAAGGGCGGACAATTAAAGCTGCGGTTCTCTTTTCAGATATTCGTGGCTTTACGACGCTTTCTAGTCGCCTTCCTGCGAAATTACTGATCCAACAGCTCAATACTTATCTGGGCGGCATGGTGGATGCAATTTTGGAGTATCAAGGCACAATCGATAAATTTATCGGTGACGCGATTATGGCGGAATTTGGCTCACCTGTCTCACGGGGAGAGAAAGCCGATGCGATGAATGCCATTAATGCAGCTCTAAATATGCGATTGGCATTAATGGAACTTCGGAAGGTATGGCAAACTGAAAATAAAATCCCGTTCTCAAATGGAATTGGCATTAATTACGGAGAAGTAACGGTTGGTAATATTGGCTCCTCTCGCCGCCTCGAATATGCAGTAATCGGTGATACTGTCAATGTGGCAAGTCGTGTTGAAGGAATGACTAAGGAACTTGAGACAGATATTGTCATTACTGGTGCACTTTACGAAATTGTCAAGGATGAAATCGATGTTGTTGATTTTGGCGAACATGCGCTCAAAGGTCGAGTAGGTAATGTAAGACTCTATGGTGTGATTGGTTTAAAAGGTAGCGATCGCCAAATTTACGATCAAGTTCATAATGACCTCAAGCGACATACTGCGGTGATCGACATGCTCAAAGGAGGGCAGTTACCACCATTGCGTTGATTAAAAGTATGGCTTCGCCACACTTTTAATCAACGCAACAATTTGCGCGATCGCATTCGCATCTTCGCTCTTGTTCATATTCTCGATATACTCGTCACGACGACTATTCAGATCTGCGATCGCAGCTAGTAAACTTTCGCTAGTCAAATCTTCTTCAAACAAAACGGCACTATAGCCGCGAGCTTGAAAAGACTTAGCGTTGAGAATCTGATCGCCACGACTAGATAATTTGGATAGCGGAATTAGTAAATTTGGCTTGCGTAAAGTCAAAAATTCAAATACAGCATTTGCTCCCGACCGTGATACCACTAAATCAGCGATCGCTAAAATATCTGCAAGTTCTGTTCCTAAATATTCAAATTGCTGATAGCGCTGATGTTCTTTGAGATTGACATCTAGATTCCCTTTACCACAGGCATGAACAACTTGATAGGTTTGCGTAAGCACATCTAAAACTGAACGTATAGCTTGATTAACCTTCGCGGAACCTGTACTGCCACCAACTACAAATAGAACTGGAAAATCGACACTAAATCCACAAAGTTCTCTTCCCTTCTCGGCATTCCCTTTGAGAATATCGGGACGAATTGGCAGCCCTGTATGCTTAACTTTTGCCGCATATTTTGCTAAATGCTTGACAGTTTCAGGAAATGTAACACAGACTTTGGTGGCAAAGGGAATTGATAGACGATTGGCTAGACCTGAGGAGAAGTCTGACTCGTGGATAATTACAGGAATCCGCTGTAGCCAACTAGCAAAAATAACGGGAACTGTGACAAAGCCACCTTTAGAAAATACAACTTTGGGTTTGATTTTTGCGATCGCAAAATAAGCATCAAATATGCCTTTAATTACTTTAAAAGGATCAATGAAGTTTTGCCAAGAAAAGTAACGTCTTAGTTTGCCAGAAGAAATCCTGTGGTAGGGAATTCCAGCTTCGGCAACTAGCTGTTTCTCAATCCCATGGTTAGAGCCAATATATACAATTTCCCAGCCATCGGCTTCAAGACTAGGAATTAAGGCAAGATTTGGGCTAACATGACCAGCAGTGCCGCCGCCAGTCAGTACAATTTTAGGTTTCTTTGCTAATTTCTGATTAGTTGCGCCCACAGGTATTTATTGTCTCTAGATATTTGACTATTGAGAATACTGATATGACTTACGCAAAAATGGCTTAAAATCCGTATTTCATCGTAGGGGTAATTCATGAATTGCCCCTACATTTTGTTCTTTCGCGTAAGTACTAACTGAATTATTCATTGCTAGTATTGTAGCGATCTCATGGCAAT
>JANNDZ010000685.1:0-9750 GCA_031378395.1 Pseudanabaena sp. OTE_75_metabat_487_sub | reverse complement strand
ATAAGGAGTCAGTCTTGAGTTTAGACGATAGGGCTTTCACCTATATCCTCTGAACAGTTAAGCTAGACTGAGGTGTCTTGGCTCTCATGATTATTTACGGACTGGTTACCGTGATTCTCATGAAACGAATCGCACGCATTTCCAGATCACGCTCTAAAAGATGAAGTGTCAACCAGAATGAAAGTAGAGCATAAACTGACACCTGACACTAAAGATTTACCTACAGAGATTAAAAAGAAGTTAGACAATCTTTACCTTATAGGTGCTTACTCAGCCGCTAATAGATTTTTGAGTCAGTTGTCAGCTACCAACGATACAGTTAAGCGCTACAACGTCACTATGTCAGCTTGTTATAGCTCTAATGACACTGTGCTTACTACGCATAATAAGGCTTTGCATTATAAGGAATGGCAACACACAACGATTATTTTTGATGAAGATCCTTTTAAAACCATTTTGTCCAATGGCAAGACTTCCCTAACAGAGCTTAGGAAACTTAGAAATAAGATGGTTGATGCAACTGTTAAAGATAAGCTTACACATCTAATTAGCGAGATTGGGCAAACCGATCCTAACAGTCATACACCTGTAGAGTTGTCGGAATTTGAGGACTTTGAGGTTATTAAGAATGAAGTGGTTGACAACTGTGAGAGTTACAGTACCAACGTTTTACAGTTCTTTCAATCTAGTTGTTATTTGATTGACAAGGTTGATAACAACATCATCCATTTTGGCAACAGGCATGGATTACCTAAAGACAAGAAGGTTATCATTCTTTCAGCGACAGTAGATGAAGCTATTTATCGTCGTCTCTGTGGTAATCGTTTACGGTTCTACAATTTTAGCGATGTTCAGCCTACTGGGGTGATTTTGCAAAACACAACATATTCATTTAGTAGTTCATCACTTACAGAACATCTTAAAGATATTGATGATATTTCAGCGCTAATTCCCACATCTTCATTGCCTACAATCACTCTTGCCAAGCACAAAAAAAGGCTTGGAGAGCTAGAGGTGAATATAGTTGATGATATGCACTTTGGAAAAGTGTCTGGATATGATGAGCTAAAAGGTCAAGACATTAATGTAGTAGGCACTTTCTTTATAAACCCTATCGCTATCTATCTGTATGCCAAGCTACTTGATATGTCTATTGACAGTTATGAGTTTGAGATTCAACAGATTGTCGTTCACAATGGGTTTAGGTTTCGCTTTAGCACTTATAACAATCAGGATTTAAGGAGTATCCACTTTTACATTGCTCAGACCGAACTGAGACAGGCTATAGGTAGATCTAGAGTAAATACCGAACGATGCAAGGTGTACGTCTATTCAAATTTTCCTTTACCTGAAGCTTGTGTTACAGATGATGAGAAAATGTTAGCTTTGGATAGATTGCGACGTGAGACAGATAAATAGATAGAGCCATTGTAGTCAACTCAAAGCCATATATAGTAATGAGTTGACTATTTTCTCTTCTACGGTCTATGTAAGTGCTAAATAATGTTCCATTCGCGCTCCAGCCTAAAAATCACTTTTTTATAAAAATAAAACTGTCTAGAAGATGGTGAATAACAATGAGTAACACCCCCAGATAATAAAACGAGTATTCCGTCATCTTTGGAAAGCTTGCTTATTTCTTCTTTCTCTTCTTTTGTTAATAGCTCATTTAGCTCTGCGTATGTTCGAGATTGAAAGAATGTTCTAATATCATCATCATCATTGCATTTATCAATCTCATTCTGCCAAAAAGATATTTTTTTGATTCTGTTTGACAAGGTAACAGACCCTGCATCCTGTTGTTTTTTAAAGATTTCTTCCCAGATGGGGTAATGTTTTTTGAGCAAGTCTTGATTATTCGTCTCTGCCAAATAACTACATAAATCATCCCAAAAAACTACATGAACAGGAAATTTGTTTTCTGATGTTCTTTCCTGATTTAATTTCATAACAAAATCTTGTATTTCTGTATCTCTTGAGGTCGTAGTTGCAATGAGATATTCACTAATTGGAAAGGTCAACTTTTCTGTCTTTTCAACCTCTAAAGTAATTGTTGTAGTTTTAAAACTTTTATCTTCAAAGCGTTTACATTGAACTGCAATATTTTTATCTGAATTACTTTGTCTACCGTAGATATCAACACCTTTTTGAGCTTGTCCACTTCTACCATATCTTTGTGCATGTGGATCTTGCCAACGACGAGTATAAATGTCCCATACAATATCCTCGAATTCATTCCATGATTTAGGCTTGGGTAAGTCACTTGTTGAAGGTGTAGGCATAATTATTTGGAAGTGTTGTAGCTAGAATTTCTGTAAGGTAAATATCACATAAATAGTCGGGTAAAGCAACCAATAAGCGTGATAGCCAACTTGTTACTAGTTTTGTGATCTGGTACTTCTAAAGCTAGGTGATATCTAGATTTTTTATTAAGCACTTCAAAGCTTTATAAAGTAATGGGTTAACTTGTTTCTCTTCTATGGTCTATTCAAATGTTAACAGAGATAGCTATTTTTAGCCCTTGTAAGCTCTTGGATATCTCAAAGGAAAGAACATAAGTAAACACTATTGCAAGTCTTAAAATGCGAATAACCGTAGAAAGAAAGTGAAGGTTGATATCCTTGTTTATTTCTATGGTTGTATTTGTGTCTATACAAATTTTGAAAAGTATCGTTAATAACTTCTTGGAACTTAACAACGAGTGCGATTCGTTCAGTGTGAATCACGGTAACCAGTCCGTACATAACCACTGAAGCTAGAAATCCTAGAGTATAGCTTAACTGTCCAGATGATATAGGTGAAAACCCTATCGTCTAAACTCAAGACTGACTCCTTATCTGCCCACACTGAGTAAACTCGGTTTTTACAGGGTGAAGCTGGGAACAGGGCGTAACCAGACATCTAAATGCTGATGACACTGACGCTAACAGGGAGTTCCTATGATGAAACAGAGCCTAAAAAAGCAACCTATGAGTAGAAAGACGCAAATAATAAAGTCTTATCTTGCCAGAAATAATCCCGCCGCATCTTTCGTTGAATAGCGGTAAGAGTAAGGGGTTCTGGCGGTTGAATTGGCTACATCTAACGGGACATATCAATCTTCTGGACGGAACGAATAAAAACGTGTCCAAGGTCTGTAAATTGTCGAATCTACGGTAAGCCAGACGAGCGGATTAACTCCTTAGACACGGGTAGGATGAGGCGTAATTGCCTCAAGGTATTCAGATTACACAAACTCAAGCAGCTTATGGTTAGCCACGATAGGAATGTCAGTGAACTTTGGAAAGAATTGCCTTGGAAGAAATTCCGAGTCAACCTTTTTAGACTACAAAAGCGAGTGTATAAAGCAGTTCAAGTTCAAGATATGCGGAAAGCAAGGTCTTTACAAAAACTAATTCTCAAATCTAAAGCAGCTAGGCTACTAGCAATTCGACAAGTAACTCAGCTAAACGCTGGTAAAAAAACGGCTGGTATAGATGGCAAAAAGTCACTCACATTTGAAGAACGCTTCACTTTAGAGAAGATTTTAGCAAAACACTACATCAACTGGAAACATTCAGGCTTACGAGAAATCCCTATCCCTAAAAAAGACGGGACAATGCGTAAGCTAAAAGTGCCTACAATCGCAGATAGAGCTTGGCAATGTCTAGCAAAATACGCACTCGAACCAGCACACGAAGCAACTTTCCACGCTCGAAGCTATGGGTTCCGAACAGGACGTTCAGCACAGGATGCTCAGAAAATCATGTTTATTAACCTCAACAGTAAAGCCAACGGAATAGATAAACGAGTTATCGAACTCGATATTGAAAAATGCTTCGACAGGATTAACCACTCTGCAATCATGGATAACCTAATTGCCCCTTTTGGGCTAAAGCTTGGCATCTTTAGATGTCTCAAAGCTGGAGTTAATGTAGGTTTTCCAGACCAAGGAACGCCACAAGGCGGAGTAGTAAGTCCATTACTAGCAAACATCGCCCTAAACGGTATCGAAGACCTCCATAGGTACAAAGACACCCAAGGAAGAATACGCACCCCATCTGTAAGATATGCAGATGACATGGTAATAATTCTACGCCCTGAAGATGACGATGTTAAAATACTTGCCAAAATTAGCGAATTTCTAGCCACAAGAGGTATGAAGGTTAGTGAAAGAAAAACCAAGACAACCGCCACGAAAGACGGTTTTGACTTCCTCGGCTGGCATTTCAAATGTCAGAAAAATGGAAAATTTAGAAGTACACCCTCTGAGGAAAATTTCAAAATATTCCGCAAGAAGGTTAAAGCCATTATCAATAACTCGAATTATGGTGCAAATGTGAAAGCCGAAAAGCTAGCACCCATTGTTAGAGGTTGGAGAAATTACCACCGCTACTGCAAGATGGACGGGGTAAGAAACTCGTTATTTCACATCCAATACAGAGCGTTTAAGGTATTTAAAAAGGAACCTAAGCAAAATTGCTACTCCTGTAAGAAATTACTCGATAAAGCTTTCCCTAATGTTTCTTATTCTGAAAACAACCATATCAACGTCAAAGGAGAGAAATCCCCCTACGATGGCGATATTGCCTACTGGAGCGAACGTAAAAGTAAGCTCTATGATGGCGAAACCTCTAAAGCTCTCAAAAAGCAAAACCATTCATGTGATACCTGCGGACTAAAATTCGCAGACGATGAGAAAGTGCATTTACATCATGTCGATGGAAATCACCAGAATTGGAAGCCCAAAAATCTTGTGGCAATACACGAAAGCTGCCACGACTTCTATCACATGAGCAAAAGCGCAAGCTAAGAATATCGGGAGCCGAGTGCAGTGAAAGTTGCACGCTCGGATCTAACAGAGAGGGGCTGGGGATAATACCCCACCTCGACTCTAACAGTCAATCTTTTCTAATTCTTTAATCTCAGATAGAAATAGACAATCTCTACTAGCGTATCGGTTCGGTATAATGGTTCGGGACAGCGGTTACAAATATTATTTGCAACTCTATCAAGATCTACAGCTTGTTCACTCCAAAAGGATTGTTATGTTGCGTCTAAATATTGATAGTCACTATTAATGCAGAAGGATTTATAGGTGCTCAAACCATCTATTTATAATAGCAGTCTCACCTACAGGAACTACTGTAGACGAGACTTTCTCTTTTATTTTTATTTCAGCAATAGCAACCAGAAATCCAGGATAACGACTTGGCTGACATGCAATTTCTAGAGCAATATCATCTGGAATAGTGCGGCTTGTAATTTCTCTACTAAGGCGTTGAAAAGCATAAGGTTCAAATACTACTCCTTTGGCATAACTTTTTTGAATAACATTACGAACTTCATTCCAAACTGAATAATCATCCGCTAAAAAGCCTAGAGACATATCATGGCAAAGTTTGAGAATTAATGAGTCTGAGCCATCATACTCTTTCAAGTATTTTGAATATAGAAGTTTGCGAGTTTCAGTTTTTGCTCTAAGACTAATTAAAACAGCAGTCCTTGGATTTAAGAGGTCATTCACTAGACTGGGATCAAGAAGGATATCCTGATGTGATGAGCGCCTTAAGTAAAAGGTTTCTTCTAAAGAATCATAAACGTTTTTCCAAATTACATCTGAGAAACTCTGAACAAACTCATCTAACTTAGGTATCATCCTTTCTAGTGTCTTAGGGCTTGCCCAAGTGACCAATATCAGTAAAGAAAATGCTTTATCAATTTCACTTTTAGAACTTTCAATTTGCTTTATCCACCATGAATATTGTCCTGCTCGCAGCCTTGCATATCTTACTCTTTTACACAAGTCTTTTGAGTGGTCTAATAAATCAGAATAATCTGCATACTTTTCTGTTGAAGACCTGATTCCACTCGCAATATTAGCTAAATGAAAGCAAATCCATGTATCTCCCCAGAATTGACGAATAGTTTCAACCAACTTATTCCAAGGAGTAAGATTTGTTGCCCATAATTGTGCTGCAAGTAGTTTTTGCTCTTTAGCTAAACCAATAACCTCCAAGCATTTTCTCGCATCTTCAAATTTGGGATAATTGCTATTATCTGATTCATACATACCTTCGTCAAAATATCCTGCTTCAAGATAAAATTGGTTATGCCTTAATTCAGATAGAGGAACAGGTCGAGAACTTTGGAAAGCACATGCATAATTCCTAGCATCAACTGCGTAACTTACTATCTCTAAGATAGAAACTTTTTTCTGACGAGGATTACGACGGTAAGTTAGATTTAAACTACTATTTAGTATTATCTCCAATGAAACTTTAAATCGTTCTTCTTCAGCTTCAAAGTAGTCAAAACGGCGTGCTCTGTAAAGCAATTCTAATCTGTGCTGATCTTGAGGTAAATCAGAACAAATATTTTCTAACTCAGTTAAGGATAAGAGTGAAGGCTGTGTAAGTAGCCCAAGATATAGCCCATACTCTAATACTTTAGTGCGTGCTTCTCCGTGTTGCGCCACTACTCCACCAAACCATAAGTCGAAAACTTCTTTAGATGATGAAATATTTGCTGATATTAAGCTAATGATATCTAAGGCAAAATCCAGAGGAGGCTGATTTCCTAATAAACCAAAGCAATGCTTTATTAGTTCATCACGTCCGCATTCTGGAGTAAGAACCATCGGCTCATTTTGTCCTAGACGGCGACTATTAGAAGGCAAAACGTAGCGTAAGCCAATACCATCTAAAATTAAATTCATAACTTTTTTGACCGACTTAGGATGTTGCGAAAATACCCAGTCGCTTAGAAGAATCGCAGCAAGAATTCTAGGATGGCTAATATGACAATAGCCTTCTGAACCTATGAGATCTTCCAATCGATCTATTAAGGAAGGAAGTTCACCCACGTCATAACATCCAGCATAAAATCTTGTAACATTTAGCCAGTAAAAATTGCGGGCTATTGCATCGAAGCGATCTGGCTTTGTTCCAGAATATTCCATTCCTGGTGAAGAGTGACGAGCCGTTTCATAAAGATATCGTGCTGCAAAATATTCACGTAGTGGTTGAACTTCAAACTCGTATGTTCCTTCAACGCGAGAGACTAATGCAACAATACGCTCCAGTGATCCAATGACTAATTCACGAGCAAGATCACCTTCATATCCTTGTTCCTCCAAATATACCCGAATTTTATAATGAAGCTCATCCTGAGAAATACTGCCATTCCTACCAAGCTGCTCAGCTTCCGCATGAAGTACCCACGCAATGTATTTATGAATACCTAGTAACAGGTCACGATATTTTTTGACGACTGGCGTTTTTTCCGCTTCACGATTGAAAAACAGGTCTACATAGCTATCATATAGAGCTGTTCTTTTGTCAGGTAAGGATGAGCCACGGTTGTGTATCAAGCTTAATAAAATTGTAAGTTGCATCGGATTTTTGGCAAGATCTTTTAGATGTGGCTGATCCAGCTTATCTCGAAGAATTCTTTTTACTTCTGAACAATCTCGTGGATCAAGCTTCTTTGCTTTCATCCATTTGTTTGCATATTCATCAATTAGTTGCTTATTTAGTGAATCTAGATAATATCTAGGGAAGTCCCCCTCTGGTAACCCTGGTGAATTCGCAAATGCTGCTGGACGGCTTGTAACAATCACTTGCAGTGATAATGCGTTGGCTTTAAGTCGTCGAGAACCTGTATGAATTGTATTAACAACTTCATGGCGTTTCTCAATGTCTGCCACTTCGTCTAACCCATCAAAAACTAGAAGAATAGGGCTTCTCCTAAATACTGCGATTAAATCTGATGCTGAAAAGTTAAGACCTCCTGAGTAATGTCTGACTAAAAAAGCTAGAAATTCCTCAAGAGACTTTGATGAAAAGCTCTGATTTGTCTTATCTTCAGGCAAGAAAGGATTTTTCCCTGATAACCAAGAAGCTAAATCTCGAAGGTCAATTCTGAACGGAAGACATATGTGAGAATTCTTATAGGCTTCTGGAATAAGATCTAATCCCTCTGAATCTCTATATGCTTCAGGTAAATATTTTTTGATTTCCTCCGAGCCCAAAAGACGCATACGATGAACTTGGCATAAATATTGTGTAATAGTTGACTTGCCTTGTCCTGGTGCACCCTCAAGTACAATCCACGGTGTTTCTTTTTGTATGATTGGATGGAGTAGTAGAGTAGCAGCGCCAACTACTCTATTACGATCATTATAGTAAGAAGAAGGAAGTTCGTCAGCCGCAGTTCCCGCTCTATTCCCTGACATATAATAAATATATTCATATATCCGATGATATTTTAATACTTTTTTGCCAGTCTCAGCATTTTGGGGTGGTAGAGCAGGAACATCAACAAATAAGTCAAGAAGTCTATTTTGTAGATCTACTTGCTTGAATTTAACAACTTGATCAATATTAAACTGTTCTACAATAAAGGCTCTTATTGCACTTGTACGTCTTTCTTTATCCTCTGACAAACCAGATTCTATGATTGATCGGATAAGATCTGAACCTGTCATTAATTCTGGATAACTCCACTTCAAGTCCCATGCGTCATCTAGTTTTCGGTTTAAGTCATCTCGCCACCAACATCTTGAAGGAATTCCAAGCTCACTTTCCAAAAGCTGATTCATTTGATCAATCGAGCCTACATCAGGATGTGCTGTTCCTGGAACATTAGTAATGAGAAAAAATTGTTTAGCCCCTTTATCAATAAGTTTCTTTACCTTAGGAGCTTCACCCTCAATAATTTTCAATAGCCACTTATGAATGTCTTTTTCAGCTAAAGGCTTCCTGACATACTTAACTTGGTAGACTACAAAGTTTTGCAAACGTGACCCAAGCTCGTAGGTTACAATATCTCTTCCTCCGTCAGACTGAGCTACTGGAAAACATTGCAAATCTGAGAATTCCTTACTTAATAATGCCTGTACGAATTCCTGAAACTTTTCAGGGTTAAGGTTTTCAAAGGGATAATCCATAGGTTCGTATGTTGTTGGTTAGATAGCCTTCAACTTGTTCTGAATGATTCTAACCTAACATTATTATTGTGAGGGTATTCAAACTTAACTGTATTAGTGTAATCCTAATTGGAAGAGTAATTAATATAATAGCTGATTAAAAATATTTACTCTGAAGTATTAGGCTAGTAGAGGATTCAATTAGAACAACAAAAATTGGACAGAGATTTTTGTGTAACATTACTGTAAATCATCAAGAAGTGAAACTAAATTAAGATAAACTAATTATTTGCTATTGTTTACACCCTAATAACCTAACTCTAGCCTTGATCACTATAAGTAGCCCATAGAAGAAATATGATCTACATTAGTATTACAAGGGAAAGTAAGTATAAGTAGATATTTACGGGTTATCACTTAGACATCACTTTTTTTCTATGGCTGTCTTTTAGTCTTATCGTGAGTCTATCTTTCTCACTATAGGATCGCGATAGTCAATGTCTTGAAATCTTCGCACAAATCTTTTCTTATGGATTTACGAGATCTTATAAGAAATACCTATATTAATATGCCTTAAAAAACCCCTAACTAGCAATCATTTCTCTTTACTTAACGCTTGAAATGCTTTACTATTAAGGAGCTGGTACGGAATTGGTACGGAAAATATTTGTAATTTGTAAAAGCCTTGTGAATAGAGAGTTAGAGAGCAATCACATTCTCGGTGTAAACGAGACGCTCTACCAACTGAGCTAAGCGCCCTTTCTTGGTCTGTTTTTTTGACCTCACTTAATATAGCAGATAGCGATCGCATTTAGTCAACTATTTAGTCACAACCAATTTTG